>NZ_JBVJCT010000004.1:405844-513789 GCF_055588305.1 Streptomyces sp. NPDC042002
GATCGGGAGTGCCCTTTTGGGGAGTTTTTCCGGCGCCTCCGGGAACCCCCGGTCCTGAAAAGAGCAGAAAAACGGCCCTGGTCCCCCCAGACACCCCGGAGGGGGGGGCGGGGGGCCCCCCCCCCCCGCGCCTCATCGGTTGGTCTTCAGTCGTCGCTGGGGGTCAGCCGAGCAGCTTGCTCGCCAGGGTCGCGGCGTTGTACGAGCCCCATCCGCTGGTGAAGTCCCAGCCGGTGGCGGCGGAGTAGGCGCCGTTGCTGCCGCTGGTGATGTCGTGGAAGCCGGTGCCGCTCGCCGTGTAGAGGGCGGGGTTGGCGAAGCCGAGGTTGGCCTTGCCGGCCGCCGCGGCCTGCTGGTTGTACAGCGCGGCGAACGCCGCCCATTCGGGCGCGGCGGCGCTGGTGCCACCGACCGAGGCCCAGGAGCCCTGCGAGTAGATCGAGACGCCGGGGCTGGGGTTGGCGTGGGCCGAGACGTCCGGCACCTGGCGGAAGCCGCCGCCGGCGGTCTTCTGCACCGCGGTCTGCCAGCTCGGGATCTTGAAGACGGAGGACTTTCCGCCGCCGCCTCCGGACCAGGCCACCTCCTTGCTCCAGACGTTGGACGAGGTGACGGTCAGCTTGGTGCCGCCGACGCCGGTGACGTACGGGT
This sequence comes from Streptomyces sp. NPDC042002, assembly GCF_055588305.1. NCBI lineage: Bacteria > Bacillati > Actinomycetota > Actinomycetes > Kitasatosporales > Streptomycetaceae > Streptomyces > Streptomyces sp. NPDC042002. Next base: position 406,496 of record NZ_JBVJCT010000004.1, read on the forward strand.
CGCTGGCCGGGTAGTCGACGGAGGTGCCGCCGTCGCCGGCGTCGTCGGAGCCGCTGTCACCGGAGGCCGCGTAGAAGCCGAGGCCCTGGGCGGCGCCCGCCTTGAAGACGGCGTCCACGGCGTTGATGTTGGAGGTGGTGCGCGCGCTCTCGGCGGCGCCCCAGCTGATCGAGGTGGTGGGGATGCCGCTGTCGACGATGGCCTGGTAGGTGTCGACCTCGCCGGCGTCGGAGTTGGGGCCCTCGAAGACCGTGACGTTCGCCTTGGGCGCGATCGCGTGCAGGACCTCGATGTCCAGCTCGACCTCGACCTGGCCGTCGCCGAGCGCGCCCGAGCCGCCGTCCACCTTCTGCACCACCGGGGTGGGGGAGCCCAGGCTGTAGTTGGTGTCGTACTTGGTGATGTTGGACTGCTGGAAGCCGTCGAACTCGATCAGCGCGGTCTTCTGGCCGCTGCCGGTGTACGTACCGGAGACGTTGTAGCCGCCCTTGAGCTGGGCCGGGGTGTAGCCGCCGCCCGGTCCGTTGTGGGGGGTCACGGTGGAGGTCGCCTGGTGGTGCAGCTGGACGCGGTTGTTGAGTCCGGCCACGTCGCTGACGAGGGAGGCGATGGCGGTCGGCAGCGTCGGCGCGGTGTCGTTGGCGTAGAACGAGCGCCCCGACGAGGCGTCCTTCCAGGTCGACAGCTTGGTGCCGAAGGCCTTCTCCAACTGGGCGGCGGTGCCGCTGGCGTCGACCAGCAGGTTCCCCGAGTGGACGGCGGTGACGGTGACCCCCTGCGAACGCAGGTACTCCTTGAGGTGCTTGACCTCGGCATCGGTCCGGCCGAAGCGCGCGGCGAACTGATGCTTCGTCAGGTAGTGGCCGTAGGAACTCGACCGCGGGTTGCTGACCTTCGCCACGAAGGTGTCAAGTGCCTTGGCGTCTCTGGGGGTCAGGCTGATCGCCACCGATATCCGCTTCCCCGCGGCGACGTTGCCGGTGCGGGTCGCGTTCTTGTTCAGACCCTTCAGGACATCCCCGTTCACGGCCGTGCTCGCGTGCGGCTGGGGAGTGCCGACGGCGTAGGCGGCGGGGACGGCGGCGGCGAGCAGGGCCGGTACGGCGACCAGGCCGACCAGTTTCAGACGTGACATCACTGAGGTTCTCCGGAGAGTGGGGGTGGTGTCCCGGAAGCGGAACTGCTTCAACGTAGGAACATCAGCCCCACCCGCATAAGCGGGGGAACCCTTGCTTCACGTGTTAACTGCCGATGTCACGTCAACGGCGTGTGTCGAACGTACGGGGAATCCGCATGCGGCCGACCTGACTCGCCGTCACCGTCTGCTCCTGGGGCTTCACTTGGTCGTCCTCTCCGGAATCCACCGCCGCCCCCGACGCGATGACGGCGACCGCCATCGCATGCGCGAGCGCGGTGCGCGAGCGGACCCCGAACTTGCGGTAGACCCGGGACAGGGCGCCTTCCACCGTCTTGACGCTGATGAACAGCTCAGCGGCGACTTCCCGGTTGGTGGCCCCGCCGCCGACCAGTCCGGCGATCCTGGCCTCCGTGGGGGTGAGTTCGGGCCCGCCCGCGCCTGCCTCACCTCTCCGGTCCCCGGATTCCAGCCGCGACAGCTCGTCCCTGGCCCGCGCCGCGAGCGGAGCGGCGCCGATGAGTGTCGCGGTCTCCAGCGCCTCGCCGAGGGCCGTTCGCGCCGCGTTCCTGCGGCGCGCGCGACGTTCGGCAGCGCCGAGCGCGATCAGCGTGCGCACCAGCTCCACGGGCAACGGAAGCCGACGCAGGCGCTCCACGGCGGCACGCAGCCGTACCGCCCCCTCCTTCGCCCGGCCGAGCCCCGCCTCGCGCAGTCCCTCCGCCCTTTCGAGAGCCGCCAGTACGCTCCCGGGCGCATCGTCGGACACACATGTGCGGGCCTCGCGGATCACGGCGCCGGCCGCGTCCGTCTCGCCCAGGACGACCAGGGCTTCGGCCAGGTCGCCGTACCAGTGCAGCAACGGCGGGTCGGCGGCGGACATGGTCTCGCCGAGTCTCTTGACGCGTTGCAGCGCCTCGACCGCGGCGGCCGCCCCATGCGGGTCGCCGACGAGCAGCTCGGCCTGCCCGAGCACCGCCAGCGAGCGCAGCAGGAACAACCGGTCGCCGTCCGCCTCCGAAGCCCGTACCGCCTGTTCGGCGAGGTGCCGGGCCTCGCCGGCGGTGCCGCCCACGGTGGCGGCGAGCGCCGCCGCGTACAGCGCCGGAGCCGCCTGTACGCCCGTCTCGGCCAGGGCGCGCGAGCAGCGGGCGGCGGTGCGCAGCGCCTCACGGCAGTGCCCCGAGCGCACCTGGATACGGGTCAGCGCCACCAACGTCGCCATGACCTCCTCGACCCCGGCGAACTCACCGATCTCCGCCAGGAGTCCGGCGACCTGCGTCCGGGCCTCGGTCACCTTGTCGGAGTCCAGGGCGAGGATCGCCCGCATCCGGATCAGTCCCCAGCTCTCCGGGCCGGCGTCGGCGCCGCCGGCCAGGGCGAGCGCCTCCTCGAGCGCGGCGTCGGCGGCGAGCGGTTCCCCGGCCAGGGACCGCACCCGGGCGAGGGTGGCGAGTGCCCCGATCCGGGTGTCCGTGTCTCCTGCCCGGGCCGCCTGCCGGGCAGCGCGCCGGGCGTACCGGGCCGCCTCCTCCAACTCCCCGCACAGCAAGCCCCGTAGCGCAGCCCAGTGGTGCAGCCATGCCTCCGCCTCGGGGTCGCCGGCGGCGTCCCGCAGGCCCTCCTCGATCAGCTCATGGGCACCCTCCAGCGCCTGCCCGGCATTGCGCAGCAGGATCAGCCGGGCCCGCACCCGCTGCCGCGGCGAACCCGGCTCGGCGAGGACGGTCTCGGCCACCTGCCCCGCCTCCTCCAGTTGTCCGGCGTCGCACGCGTACCCGGCCGCGGCCAGCAGTCGTTCGGCGCGATCCACGGGGCGGTCGCCCGGAGTGCGCCGGGCGGCGAACCCGGCCAGTTCGAAGGCGGTGTGGGGTGCGCCGTGACGGCGTGCGTACGCGGCCGCGGACATCAGCGTGCGGGCGATGGTCTCGTCCTCGTGCGGGTGGGCGAGGGCGAGATGGCGGGCCTGCTCCACGGGCTCGGTGACCGCACGGGCCAGCAGGGCGTGTGCCTGCCGGCGGCTGTGCTCGGGGGCGTCGGCATAGACGGCGGCCCGGAGCATCGGATGCCGGAAACGTACGGTCCCGCCGACGTCGACCGTCGCGACGCCCGTTCCCTCGGCCTCCGCGAGGTCCGCGGCGGGGTCGTGGAACCCGGCGGCGCGCAGCAGAGTGAGGCTGGGGCGGGCGGCGGCGCTCGTGACGAGGAGGGCGTGCCGTGCTGTCTCCGGCAGCGTGCGCACCTGGTCCAGCAGCAGGGTACGCAGCCTTCGGGGTACGGGCAGCGCCGGACCGGAGCCGACGGGCGTTCCGTCGCGCAGCGCCTCCCGCCCCAACTCCAGTGCGTACCACGGGTTCCCGGCAGCGGTGTCCTGGATGGCCCGTAGAACCGCCGGTGGCGGATCGGTGCCGAAACCGGTGCGCACGAGGTGGGCCACCTCGCTGTCCGCCAGCGGGGGCACGGGGAGTCCGACGGTGCCCGGTGGGCAGCAGCGCAGCCGTTCGGGCTGCTCGCCGTCGGCCACCCGCTCGGTGGCCACCACCCGTACGTCGAGGTCCTCGACACGGCGTGCGGCGAAGGCGAGCACCTCGGCGCTGGGCTCGTCGAGCCACTGGAGGCCGTCGACGACCAGCAGAACGGGGCCGGTGGCCGCCAGGGCGCGCAGCACTTCGAGGACGGCGACGCGCACCGCGAGACGGCTCCGGTCGTCGGCCGGTTCCCGGCCGCGCAGCAGAGCGGCCCTCAGTGCCGCCCGCGGCGCGGGCGCCAGGGTCTCCAGGCAGCTCTCCGGCACCCGCGCGAACAGGTCGATGAGGCCGACGAACGGGAGCCGGGCGTCCTCCTGCACGGGCGAGCAGTACAGCACCGTGCCGGCGGGCCGGTCATGCGCGGCCAGGGACGTCATGAGGGCGGCCACGAGCGAGGACTTGCCGATCCCCGGCGGGCCGTGGAAGAGCACTCCGTGACGGGCCGTCAACTCGGCCCGGGCGGTGCCGAGCAGCTCGCGGCGCCCGGTCAAGGACCGTACTTCCATGGCAGTCGCCCGCCCTTTGCCCTGGGGGTGGCACCGGCGGTCTTCGCGCATGCCGCGTCCGGTGACGGGCTACGACCGGCGCCGAGGGCGGAGTCGTCGGCTCGGTGAGTGCGGCAGGTCCCAAGGCATCGCAGCATATGTTCATGACAACCTTCGCGGATTCGGCTTGTCAATGACGTTCGTCACGCCGCCTGTTCGCCAGATTCCCGCTGGTGCCATGCCCCTTGGTGTCGCCGCTCCTCTGCCGGCCCGGGCGAGGGGCATCGCGGGTTCGCCCGCCCCGAGCCGGACGGGTGAGAGAGCCGCTGCTGGAGGTTCGGGTGGTGTCCGGACCGACCTCTGACCGGTGCCGTTGAAGGCCTCCAGGGCTGCCGTCCTGGAGGACTCGGCTCGTTCAGAGGTCAGTTGAGGAACGCGGGCGATGTGAGTGACGAAGACCTTCGCACAGGACCGTAGGTGGTGGTGACCACCGTGGGGCGCGAAGGTCTTCGCCGGGCTCACCTGCTCACGACGTCACAGGGGAGGGCGAGCGGCGTCGGGAGCGGTTCGTCGCGCGAATCAGCCGACCTTCGATTCCGACAGGAACGAGCGCGCCCGACCGAGCCGGACCGTCGGACCGACGACCTCGAAGCCCTCTCGTGCACGGATGTCGTCGGAAGCGGACCCGACCAGTACGTCGATGGGTCCCGGCTCGATGATGAAGCCGGTGCGGTCGAGTCCGAGGTAGCCGAGCTGGTCCATCCGCACCGAGAAGGTCACCGTCCGGACCTCCCCGGGTGCGAGCGTGATCCGGCGGAATCCGACGAGCTCCTGTGCCGGTCGCGCGAGGCCGGTCGCCGTGTCGCTGACGTACAGCTGTACCACTTCGTCGCCGCTGACGGTCCCGGTGTTCTCGACGGCGACGCTGATCTCGACGGAGCCGTCGCTCTCGACGGTGGTGCCGCTCAGGGTCAGGCCGCTGTAGGCGAACGACGTGTAGCTGAGACCGTGACCGAAGGCGAACAGCGGTGTGGCGGGCAGGTCGCGGTAGCCCTTGTGCATGTCGGAGTCGGTGCGGCGGTAGCCGCTGCCGTTGTGCTGGCCCGCGTAGAGGGGGACCTGGCCGGTGTGCCGGGGCATGCTGTAGGGGAGCTTGCCGCCGGGGTTCGTGATGCCGAACAGCGCCTTCGCGACCGCACGCGTTCCCTGCTGGCCGCCGTAGTACGCGTGCACCAGGGCGGACAGCGACGGGAGGGACTCGGCGAGGGCCATCGGCCGCCCGGTGGAGAGAACGCCGACGACGGGAGTGCCCGTCGCCGCGACGGCGTCGAGCAACGCGCGCTGCGTACGGGGCAGTTCGATGTCGGCCGAGTCGGAGCCCTCGCCCTCCGTGGTCGCGCCGAAGAACCAGCCGCCACGGCCGCCGATCGCGGCGATCACGACGTCGGCGTTCGCGGCGGCCGCGACCGCGGCGTCGATGTCGTGCGGCTCCGAGTCGAGCACGCCACAGCCGGGCACGACCGTGACCTCGGCGTCGGGCACCAGCTCCCGGATCGCGTCCGCGAGGCTGATGGCGTTGTACCGCTGACGGATGTAGTCCTCGGGGCCCACCGCCAGTGCCGGACCGAACTCGGCACCGGCGGCGGCGATGGCCTCGGGCGGCATTTCGCCGCCGAGGGCGTCGAGACCCGCCATGGCGCCGTCGCCGCCGCCCATCATGGCCCCGAGCATCGTGAGCGCGACCGGGTAGGTGTAGCCCGGGAAGGCGAATCCGACTTCGTCGGCGTGCGGGCCGACGATCGCGATCCGCCGCGTCCGGGTGGACAGCGGCAGGACCGGTCCGTCGTTCTTCAGCAGGGTCAGCGATTCGCCGGCGAGGCGGTCTGCGAGGTCGACGCCCTGGTGGGCGGTCTCCGTCAGGACGATCGGGTCCTCGTCGACGTAAGGACGGTCGAACAGTCCGAGTGCGAACTTGTCGCGCAGCACGCGCCGTACCGCGGCGTCGAGGACCTCCTCGGCGACCGCCCCGGAGCGCACCTGGTCGGCCAGGTTGGAGCCGTAGCCCACCACCGCGGGCAGTTCGACGTCCAGTCCGGCTGTCAGGGCCAGCGCACCGGCCTCGGCGTTGTCCCGCGCGACGTTCTGCCGCGTATGCAGCATTCCGACGGTCTGGTAGTCCGAGACGACGGTGCCCTCGAAGCCCAGTTCGTCGCGAAGCAGCCCGGTGAGGATCTCCTTGGACGCGCCGACCGGGATTCCGTCGACCTCGGAGTAGGAGTTCATGATCGAGCCGAGGCCCGCGAGCTCGATCGCCGCGGCGAACGGCCGTGCGTGCACTTCGCGCAGTTCCCGGGCGGTGGCCTGGGTCGCGGCCATGTTCTGTCCGCCTTCGGTCATCGCGTAGCCCAGGAAGTGCTTCGCCGTGGCGATGACACCGTCGCGCAGATCGGTTCCCTGCAGACCCTTCGTGAACGCCACGCTCAGCGCCGAGACCAGGTAGGGGTCCTCGCCGTAGGTCTCGTGGACGCGACCCCAGCGGGCGTCGCGGGCGACATCCATCACCGGTGACAGCGCCTGCAGCAGCCCGACGCCGCGCATCTGCCGGCGCGTCAGGTCCGCCATCTCCTCGACCGCTTCGGGATCCCAGGTGGCGGCGAGACCGATCGCGGTGGGGAAGACCGTGAAGTCCGGCGCCAGGACCCCGTTGAGGGCCTCGTTGTGGAAGATGGCCGGGATGCCCAGACGGGTGCGTTCGACCAGGAAACGCTGAATCGAGTTGACGGCGCGGGCGATCGCCCCGGGCGACTTGTGCCCGAACAGCCCGATGGCCGAGACGTGTCCGATGCCGGACCCCAGCAGCTTGGCCGCCTGCGACTCGATCAGGCCGTCGACGCCGAGCAGCGGGATCGGGATCGTCGCGGACAGCTGCATCGCCTTCTCGTCGAGAGTCATCTGAGAGAGCAGGGCGTCCGCACGCCGCTCGGGGGATGCGTCGCTGTTCCAGGGCCTGTTCGTGCTCATGGTCTTCTTTCCCTGTCTGGATCGGTCGGTCAGCGTGTGGTGGTGGCGGTGGTGTCGGTCACTTGACACCTTTCATGCGGTACGCGAGTCCCGCGCCGGGGACCCGCCGCCCGCGGGTGTCCGGTCCGGCGGACGGCGGGTCCCCGGCGAACGGAGGAGGTCACGTGGGCACCCGGGTCCGCTCCCGTTCCGGTTCGGCGCGTCGGGTCAGCGGACCGAGCGGATCGGCTTCACGCTCAGCGCCGCGGCCAGGATCAGGACGATCGCGACGGCGAACAGCGAGCGGTAGCCGCCGAGCAGGGTGACGGCGACGGCGGCCAGGGCCGGGGCCAGGGCCTGGGGGCCGGCGTTGGCGATGTTGAGGACGCCCATGTCCTTCGCGGCGTCCTCCGGATTGGGCAGGACCTGGGTCATCAGGGCGGTGTCCACGGCCATGTAGGTGCCGAAGGAGAGACCCACGAGCACCGAGTAGGCGAACATGGCGCCTTCGGAGTGGACGACCAGCGGTACGGCGAGCGCGAGGGCCATCCCCAGGGAGGCGGCCACGACGAACGGCTTGCGGCGGCCGAGGCGGTCCGACAGCGGGCCCATCACCACGATCATGAGGATCATGCCGGGCAGCATGGCGAGGCTGAGCAGCGGAACCAGGTGGTTGGCGCTGCTGTGGCTCAGGCCTATGTAGTCCTCCAGGATGTACAGCTGGTAGGACGCGACGCTGAAGTAGCCCAGGACCATCAGGAAGCGGCCGAGGAAGGCCCACGCGAAGTCCGGGTGACGCCGCGGGCTGACCCAGAACCCGGCCAGGAACGTCTTCAGGTGGAACGGGGCCACCCGGGCGCCGACCGTGGAAGGTTCCCGGTTGAGCAGGACGAACACGGCGGTGCCGGCGATGACCAGCAGGCCGAAGACGGTGAAGCCCAGCCCCAGTGCGTCGGCGAAGCCGGCGGCCAACGCGGTGCCGAGCCCTCCGCCGAGCATCTGCGCCAGTCCCGCCGCCGAGGAGAAGAATCCGCGCCGGTGTACGGGAGTGCGATCGGGGACGACCGCGGTCAGCGGTGCCTGCAGGACGTTGAGGCACATCTGCGCGAGGGTCCAGGCGACGGCGATCCACACCAGGCTGTTGCCGGACCCGATCGCGATCAGTGACAGGCCGCCGAGCAGCGCGCCGCCCACCATCCACGGCGCGCGCCGTCCGAAGCGGCTGCGGGTGCGGTCGGACAGGGCCCCGGCGATGGGGTTGGCCAGCGCGGAGCCGACCGCCGAGATCGCGCTGATGACTCCCAGGGCGGTGGCCTTGCCACCGGGGTCGATCTCGCCGACCAGATCCGCGAGCAGCACGGTCGGCACCGCACCGTAGACGGCGAACAGGGTGATGCTGTTGGCCATGAGGCCGCCCAGCAGGCGGCGCTCGCCGGGCGTGCGTCCGGGTCTGGCACCGGACTCGTCCAAGGGCGCGCTACCGGAGACGGCAGGGCGCTCGGAACTCGAAGTGATCATGGTGACCTCGTTGTCATTACCTGCGGAGGGCGTCTGGCGTCCTGGCATGGTCCGTGCTCGGCTCGTACAGCTCCGAGCAAGTGGTGACACGTGTGACCACTTGCCCGGAGCGATGGTCACACGTGTCACCATGTTTGTGAAGACCCCGCTAGGATTCGGGAGCGAACCACAGATCCGCAGGAGACGCCGTGAACTCAGCCGCCGGACGGGCGCCGACCAGCGCGGACGTCGCGCGACTCGCGCGCGTGTCGCGTTCCACGGTCTCGCTCGTCGTCAACGACGTCCCCACCGCGCGCATCGCCGAGGCCACCCGCGAACGGGTCCTGGCCGCCGTGCGTGAGCTCGGCTACGCGCCCGACGTCTCGGCGCGCCAGCTGCGGGCGGGGACCAGCCGGCTGGTACTGATGCCGCTGCCCCGGATCCCGCTCAACCCCGCGATCGACACCATGATCGAACATCTCTCCGAAAAGCTCCGCGAGAGCGGTCTGACCCTGCTCGTCCACGGGGACCGTACGGCCACCGGCACCGCGGCGGCACGCACGTGGGCGGAGCTGCGCCCGGCGGCGGTCCTGGTGGCGGCCGACCGGTGCACCAAGTCCTCCGTCGCCCTGCTGCGCCGCGCCGGAACCGAGGTCCTGATGATCTCTGAGCGGCCCGTGCCCTGGGCCGACGCCCTGGTGTTCGACCAGGAGCGGGTCGGTGCCGAAGCGGCCGCGCACCTGCTGGCTGTCGGGCACCGGCACATCGCGGCGATCGTCCCCTCCGGCCCGCTGCGGGGCCTGGGCCACGACCGTGCCGAAGGACTGAGGAACGCGGTCCACGCGGCTGGTGCGCGGAGTGAGGAAATCATCATGGAGGCGACCCACGATTCCGCGACCGCGGCAGCCGCAGCCGTACGGCGCCCGGGCGGCCCGACCGCGGTGTTCACCTACAACGACGAGTACGGGGCGCTGCTGCATCGCGCGCTGGACGACCTGGGCGCGGTGATGCCCGACGACGTCGCCCTGGTGGGCGCCGACAACCTGCCGATGGCCACATACCTGCGACCGGCACTCTCCTCGCTCGCGCTCAATCCTCTGGAGATAGCGGACCGTGTGTGCACCGCGATCCGCTCCATGCTGGACAGGCCCGCGCACACCGAATCCGTGGTGACCGGCGAGCTGGCGACCCCCGTCCTGATTCGCCGCGAGACGTCGTAGCGGCGCGTGCGGCCCCGGAACGGCGAGGTCGAGCCACGCCGGCCGGAGGATCCAGCAAGGCCTGGTGGGCGGGGTGGGAGGCGGCGCGGGCCCCGAGAACCCGTCGGTACGCGCTCCGGTCCAGCGGATATGTGTGCGGGTAAAATGAACTCGGGAACTTACTGCCCGCTCAAAATACGAGCGGCCCGTAGCAGGCACACTCGGAGTGTTTTCATGGCATCGCACCCGTCGCCCGCCCACCGCTCCACCGTCAACCGTCCTGTCTGGCTCGCGTGTTCGCTGGCACTGGCGTTGGCGGCAGCCGGAGTGGGAGGCGTGGAGGTCTCGCAGGCCGCCACGATCGACACGTCCGCCGCGAACACCAGGTTCGCGGTGGCTACGTGCGCCGACAGGACCTTGAGGGCGATGACGGTCCCCCAGCAGGTCGGCCAGCTCTTCATGGGATCGGTCACGCCGTCCGCTCCGGACAGCAAGCGGATCCAGCTCATGCGCCAGTACCACGTCGGCTCGGTGTTCCTGGCCGGGCGGAGCAAGGCCGGGACGAAGTCGACGAAGACCCTGGTCGACGGTCTTCAGGCGAAGGCGGACAGCGCGGCGGGACACCGTGTGGGCCTCCTGGTCTCGACCGACCAGGAGGGCGGACAGGTGCAGGTGCTGTCCGGCCCCGGGTTCTCGACCATCCCGAGTGCCCTGACACAGGGAACCTGGACGACGGGAAAACTACGCACTGAAGCCGCTGTGTGGGCCAAGGAGCTCAAGTCGGCCGGCGTGAACCTGAACCTCGCGCCCGTCGCGGACGTCGTACCGGCGAGCCTGGGCAAGGCCAACGCTCCGATCGGTCGGTACGACCGCGAGTTCGGTCATACCGCCGCGACGGTGGCTCCCCACAGTGACGCGTTCCTCGCGGGCTCCGCCCAGTCCGGGGTGCTGGCCACGCTCAAGCACTTCCCCGGACTCGGCAACGTCGTCGGTAACACCGACACCACGGCCAACGTCGTGGACACCGTGACGACGAGCAAAAGCTCGAGCGTCACCACGTTCAAGTCCGGCGTCGAGGCCGGGGCGCCGTTCGTCATGATCTCCTCCGCCACCTACAGCAAGATCGACCCGAAGAACCGGGCCGCGTTCTCCCCGACGGTGATCCAGACACTGCTCCGCAAGGATCTGGGCTTCAAGGGCGTGGTCGTATCGGACGACCTCGGGAACGCGGTGGCGGTCAAGAACGTGTCCCCGGGCGACCGGGCGGTCAAGTTCCTTTCGGCCGGGGGTGACTTGGTCCTGACCGTCGAACCGAACCTGCTCCCGGCCATGACCAGCGCGGTACGGACTCGGATGACGCAGAGCGCGAGCTTCCGCGGGCAAGTGGAACAAAGCGTCCATCGCGTCCTCGACGCCAAGCAGAAGGCAGGCCTGCTGTCCTGCGGCTGACCGTACGAGGTCGGGGCGAAGCGCACAGGTGCCATGGTCCACGGTGAGCCGCCGGAACGGGCTCTGGCCTGGGAATCCAGGTGACCGCCGGGGGCGGCGCTGCTTACCATCGGGCGCTGAAGTCCCGTTCCTCTGTTCCTGATCGGTCACCGAGTGAAGTCCTTGGTTCCTGGCGTGCTGCGTGACGAGCCGCAGTTCGCCCGCCTGTTCGTCGGGCAGTCCCTGTCGGTGGTGGGCGACCGTATGTCGTTCGTGGCCGTGCCTTTCGCCGTGCTCTCGGTGGGCGGCTCCGCTTCCGACGTGGGGCTGCTGGCGGCGGCGGGGCTCTTGCCCATGCTGTTGTTCGCCCTGGTGGGCGGGGTGTGGGCGGACCGTTTCCAGCGGCACCGCATCATGCTGGTCTCGGACCTGGTGCGGTTCGTTGCGCAGGGGCTCGCCGCGGTCCTGTTGTTGACCGGCGTCGCCGAGGTCCCGCATCTTGTTCTGCTGATGATCGTGTTCGGCACGGCGGACGCGTTCTTCATGCCGGCGGCCACAGGACTGATGCCTCTGGTTGTCGGGGCCGACCGGTTGCGGGAGGCGAACGCCCTGCGCGGGTTCGTCCAGTCGTCCGGGCTGGTCGTCGGTCCGGCCCTGGCCGGGGTGGTGGTCGCGGTGGCCGGTCCTGGCGGAGCCTTGGCGGCGGACGCCCTGACCTTCGCGGTGAGTGCCGCGGTCCTGGCCCGGCTGAGACCCCGCAGCGTGGCACCCGAGGCGATGCGGCTCGCCCCCGGAGGAAGGTTCCTCGGGGAACTGCGCGCCGGCTGGGCGCAGGTGCGCGGTCGGACGTGGGTGTGGTCCGGTATGGCCGCCATTGCGGTCTACCACGTCGTCGTGCTGCCGTCGGTGTTCGTGCTGGGGCCTGTCCTGGCCGAGAACGAGTGGGGTGGTGCGGCGAGTTGGTCGGTCGTGACCGTGGGCTTCGGTATCGGCTCCATCGCCGGAGATGTCTGCGCCTACCGGCTCAAGGTCAGACGTCCCATGGCGCTGGCCGCCGCGGCGCTCGCCGTGGGATCGTGCCAGGCGCTCATCATCGGGTCCGGCGCGAACCTTGCTCTGATAGCGACTCTCGAAGCGGTTACTGGCGTCGCCGTCTCCCTCTTCTTCGTCATCTGGGAAACCGCGCTGCAGACGCACATACCCGAATCCGCCCTGTCCCGCGTGAGCTCGTACGACTATCTGCTGTCGGCAGGACTCATGCCGCTGGGTCTTGCGCTCGCCGGTCCGGTGTCCGAGTCCCTCGGCGTGCGACCCACGCTGTACGCGATGACCGTCATCGGGGTCCCCGCCGCCCTCGCTCTTCTCTGTGTCCCGGCCGTACGGCGCCTCCCGGCACATGCTTCGGATACTTCGGACGCGACAAGCGTCGGGGGCGGCGTCCACGCGGCCCCGGAAGCCGGCGTGCCGTGAGGCAGGCAGGCGACAGCTGCGGCAACGCCCGACTCGGATTCAGCCGGTGATCCGTTACGCTGCGGGCCGTTGATCGTAAAGGAAGACATGTTCAAGCGACTTGTGACGGCCGCGGTGACGGCAGTTCTGATAGGCGGACTCGGCGCGTGCAGCCGCGGGGGTGACGTCCACGACGAGGGCACGGACTACTCGGCCGGTGCCGGCCGGGACGGCGGGGGCGCTGCCGGGGAGTCCCAGCCGGACACCGCCACCACGACGGACGCGAGCGTCTTCGGCCTCCGGGACGAGGTCCGCCACCTCGCCGCCAAGACCACCCGGGCCACGCGGCCGCACATGACCAGGAAGTGCACCTCGGCCACGCGGCGGGTCAGACACACGACCAGCACGGGATCGGGCACCAAGCGGCGCACCCGCACCTGGTACTCCACCGAGCAGTCCAGGAGCTGCAAGCGGGTCCGCGGCGGAACCGAGACCTACACGCGTGTCGTGCGGCCGGAACACTGGTGCGTCAGCCTGGACAACCTCGACGGCGACGCGGCGCGGGACGACGTCTGGTACCGGGTCAGCAGAACGACCTACGACGCGGCCATCGGCACGGACCGGCACGCCCGCATGGACTTCACCCCCACGGGCAGCGGCTGCTGACCTGGTGCTCGCCGCCACAGCCATGGCTGTGGCGGCGGTGAAGCGGGTCCGCCGGCGGGCGGGCCAGGGCGCCTCGGCCCTTGTCCCGGTGCCGTGTTCGGAACCGTTCGCTTCGCGTACCGCCGAGTTTCACGTAAGCGATACAGGGCCCTTTCCTGACGTTTGGTGCGCTTGGAACACTCCCTTCGCGCACGTTCCATCAACCTCCGGCCATATGGCCCGTCAGGACAAGAGGTCACCCACTCATGCCTCAAGCGAATCGGCGTCGATTCCTCCAACTCGCCGGTGGTACAGCGGCGTTCACCACGCTGTCCGGCAGCATCCAGCGTGCGGCGGCCCTGCCCGCGCACCGCCGCTCCGGCTCGATCGAGGATGTCGAGCACATCGTCGTCCTGATGCAGGAGAACCGTTCGTTCGACCACTACTTCGGCTCGATGCGCGGTGTCCGTGGCTTCGGCGACCCGCGTCCGGCCACCACGACGGGCACCAAGTCGGTCTGGTACCAGTCGGACGGCACCAAGGACGTGCTCCCCTTCCACCCGGAGGCGGACGACCTCGGTCTCGCGTTCGTCCAGGACCTCCCGCACGGCTGGAGCGACGGGCACACCGCGTTCAACAAGGGCAAGTACGACAAGTGGGTGCCCGCCAAGTCGGCGACGACGATGGCCTATCTGACGCGCGAGGACATCCCGTTCCACTACGCGCTGGCCGACTCGTTCACCATCTGCGACGCGTACCACTGTTCGTTCATCGGTTCCACGGACCCCAACCGCTACTACATGTGGACGGGTTGCACCGGCAACGACGGCAAGGGCGGCGGCCCGGTCCTCGGCAACGACGAGGCGGGGTACAGCTGGACGACGTACCCGGAGCGGCTGGAAGCGGCCGGGGTCTCCTGGAAGGTCTACCAGGACGTCGGCGACGGGCTCGACGCGAACGGCTCCTGGGGCTGGATCCCCGACGCCTACCGGGGCAACTACGGCGACAACTCGCTGCTGTACTTCGACCAGTACCGCGACGCCAAGCCCGGCGACCCGCTCTACGACAAGGCCCGCACCGGCACCGACGCCCGCAAGGGCGAGTGCTTCTTCGAGCAGCTCCGGGCCGACGTGCAGGGCGGGAAGCTGCCGCAGATCTCCTGGATCGCCGCTCCCGAGGCCTTCACCGAACACCCCAACTGGCCCGCCAACTACGGCGCCTGGTACATCTCCCAGGTGCTGGACGCGCTCACCTCCGACCCCGAGGTGTGGAGCAGGACGGCGCTGTTCATCACGTACGACGAGAACGACGGCTTCTTCGACCACCTGGTGCCGCCGTTCCCGCCGCAGTCCGCCGCGCAGGGCAGGTCGACGGTCGACGTCGGCCCGGATCTCTACGCGGGTGACGCGAGCCGTGCCGCCGGACCGTACGGACTGGGCCAGCGGGTGCCGATGCTCGTCGTCTCGCCCTGGAGCAAGGGCGGTTACGTCTGCTCCGAGACGCTCGACCACACCTCGATCATCCGGTTCATGGAAGCCCGGTTCGGGGTCCGCGAGCCCAACATCTCGCCCTGGCGGCGCGCCGTCAGCGGCGACCTCACCGCCGCCTTCGACTTCGCCCACAAGGACAGCGAGCCGGTCGCGCTGCCCGACACCGACGGTTACCGGCCGCCGGACGGCAACCGCCACCCCGACTATGTGCCCACCCCGCCGGCCAACCCCGCGCTGCCCAGACAGGAACGCGGCTCACGTCCGGCCCGCCCCCTCAAGTACGCGCCCCTCGTGGACGGTTCGGCGGACACCGCGGCCGGCAAGTTCACACTGACCTTCGGCTCCGGCGCCAAAGCGGGCGCGGCCTTCCTCGTCACCTCCGGCAATCGCACCGACGGCCCCTGGACGTACACCACCGAAGCGGGCAAGACCCTCTCGGACACCTGGAACTCGGCTTACTCCGGCGGCTCGTACGACCTCACGGTGCACGGTCCGAACGGCTTCCTGCGCACGTTCAAGGGCGCAAGCGGGACAGCGGGGCCCGAGGTCACCGCCCGCCACACCGGCTGTGACGTGGAGCTCACCCTCGTCAACAAGGGCGCCGCCACGGCGACGCTCACGCTCACGAACGGCTACGGCGGACAGCCTCAGGTCTTCCGGGTGCGGGCGGGCACGACCGTGAAGTACACGGTGGACCTGCGAGCGAGCAAGCGCTGGTACGACCTGACCGTCGTCTCCGCCGCGGATGCGGGCTTCCTGCGGCGATTCGCCGGACATGTCGAGAATGGTCGGCCCGGTATCAGCGACCCGGCCCTCATCACTGTCTGATGGATGCCCAACTGCCGGTTGATTTCCGGCCATGTCACGGTACTGTGCCCCGGTGACCACGCATTCGAACACTCCTGCAGGTTGGTACCCGGACCCGAACGGGAAGCCCCAGACGCAGCGTTACTGGGACGGCTCGCAGTGGACCGACCAGCAGGCTCCGGCCGCACAGCAGGTACCGCAGCAGGCCCAGCCGCCGCAGCAGGCGTTCCCTCAGCAGGCCGCGGCGCCCGACCCGCGCGTCCAGCGTCAGGTGCAGCAGCAGGCCGGGGTGGCCCCCAGCGGCGTCGGCGGCGGCACGCTGTTCACCGAGCCGGTCCTGGTGGTGAACCAGAAGGCCAAGCTGATCGAGCTGACCAACGAGTACAAGGTCATGGACCAGCAGGGCAGCCTGGTCGGCTCGGTCGTCGAGGTCGGGCAGGGTGTGCTCAGGAAGATCCTGCGCCTGGTCTCCAGCCTCGACCAGTACCTGACGCACCGGCTGGAGATCCGTGACGCGCACGGTCAGCCGCAGTTGCTGCTCACGCGCCCCGCGAAGATATTCAAGTCGCGGGTGATCGTGACGCGTCCGGACGGTTCGCCCGTCGGCGAGATCGTGCAGCAGAACATGATCGGCAAGATCAACTTCGCGATGAACGTCAACGGCCAGAAGGTCGGCGCGATCAAGGCGGAGAACTGGCGTGCCTGGAACTTCGCGATCGTCGACCACACCGAGAACGAGGTGGCCCGGATCACGAAGACCTGGGAAGGCCTCGCCAAGACGATGTTCACCACCGCGGACAACTACGTCCTGCAGATTCACTTCCAGCTCCCCGAACCACTGCTGAGCCTCGTCGTCGCGACGGCGCTGACCGTCGACACGGCGCTCAAGCAGGATTCCCGCGGACTGGGCTGACCGGTCGCGGTTGTGCGGAAGGGCGGTCGCGGATCTCTCCGCGACCGCCCTTCTCGCTTGCTCCCGGCGCCGGCAGTCGAACGCGAACCGGCTGTTCCTACAGTGACGTCAGGTGGCCCGAGTTGGGTTGCCGGGGCGTCAACGAGGGTTCGTACGCCGCCGATCCCGGCTCCAGCGCCAGCACCGCGGCGACCGGGTGGTCGTCGTCCACGAGGTTGTCCATGGGAGCGTCCATCGGGACCGCGGCCGGCTCGGGCGCCGAGCGGGACAGCGTCATCACGCCCCACCCCGCGATCGACGCCCCCGTGAGCGCGAGCAACAGGCCCCCCGCGCCGCCCTGGAGGCGTTCGCCGAGCAGCGACAGCCCGATCACCGCCGCGGCCAGCGGGTTGGCGAGTGTCACGACGGCCAGCGGGGCACCGAGTCCGCCCTGGTAGGCGGTCTGCGACAGCAGCAGTCCGCCCGCCGCGAAGACCGCCACGAGCAGCGCCACCACGACGACCTGGGCGCTCAGCGGCGAGTCCGAGCGGTCCGTCGCGGACACCGTCACGGTCTGGGTGAGCGCCGACGCCACGCCCGAGGCGAACCCGGAGGCCGTGGCGTGCCGCAGACCCGGCCGCGCACCGCGCGACAGCCCGCCGATGACCACGGCGGTCGTTCCCGCGACGGCCAGCGCCTGCGGCAGGCTCAGCACATCGTCAGGCGCGGGCCCGGACGCGGTGACGAGCAGCGCGGCGAGACCGAGCAGCGTGAGCGCCGTACCGCGCCACTCGACCGCGCTGACCCGCCGTCCGGCGATCCGCGCGCCCAGCGGCACGGCGGCCACGAGGGTGAGCGCCCCGAGCGGCTGGACCAGCGTGAGCGTTCCGTACTTGAGGGCCGCGACGTGCAGCAGCGCGGCCGCGGCGTTCAGTGTCACCGACCACCACCAGGCGCCGCGGGCCAGCAGGCGCAGGGTGCCCGTGCCGGAGGACCGGGCCGCCAGCCGCTCCTGGGCGACGGCCGCGGAGGCGTACGCGACGGCGGAGAAGAGGGACAGGACGACGGCGGTGAGCGTCGGGTTCATCGCCGCGCTCCCACGAGTTCGGGCAGATCCCGCACGGAGACCTCGGCGCGCTCGCGCGCCCGGCCGGCCCTCACGGTCGTCACCGTCCGGTGCGGCGGACGGACCACGGCGAGGGCGACGCAGAGCAGCGCGGTCGCGACGATCGCGTCGAGCCAGTAGTGGTTCGCGGTGCCGACGATCACCAGGAGGGTGAGCAGGGGGTGCAGCAGCCACAGCGCGCGCAGCCGCGACCGGGTCGCCGCGATCAGGCCGATCGCGACCATCAGCGCCCAGCCGAAGTGCAGCGACGGCATCGCCGCGAACTGGTTCGCCAGGGCGTCGGCCGCCGGGTGGGCCCCGTACACCGTGGGCCCGTACACCTGGCCGGTGTCGACGAGGCCCGCCTCGGCGAGCAGCCGCGGCGGTGCGAGCGGGAAGGCGAGGTGCCCGACCAGGGCCGCGGCGGTGACCAGGGCGAGGACCCGGCGGGCCCACACGTAGTGCGCGGGGCGCCGCAGGTACAGCCACACCAGGAAGGCGACGGTGGCCGGGAAGTGGACGGTCGCGTAGTAGGTGTTCGCGATGTGCACGAGCGTCTCGCTGTGCAGCAGCGTGGCCTGTACGGCGCCCTCGCCCGGCAGGTGCAGGGACCGTTCCCAGCCCCAGACGCGGCGCGCGTTGGCGAAGGCCTCGTCGGTGCGGCCGGTGGCCAGCAGGCGGCCGGCCTTGTAGACGACGAAGAGCCCGACGACGAGCAGCAGCTCCCGCAGGAGCGGCGGGCGCGCCGCGGTGTCGTCCGGGTTCGGACCTGCTGCCGCGTCCGGGTCCGCGTGCGGCTCCGGCCGCGGACGCGGCTGTGCCTCGGTGGCCGCGTCGTGTGACGCGGCCGTGGGTATGGCCGCGTCGGGCGGCTCCGGTTCTGATGCCGACTCGGATGCGGAATCTGCAGGCTCGGTTCGGGAATCCATCCCCCGGCCCCCTTGCTGACGGTCTTGTGTCGAGTGGTGCGCGGTGAGCCCAGGACAGGACCCACTCGGCCTCCGTACGGGGAGGAGTGGATCCTGTCCGAGACCCATCGATACGGCAGTGTACCGATACGCAAGGGTACCGATACGGATTCGTACCGGTACCCTTGCGTATCGATTACACTGGGCGCAAGACCGCACCGGTGCGAGCCGGATCGAGCGAGGAGAAGCGCCATGACGTCGCAGGCCGCGGACGGACCGGAGACGGTCGTCGCCTCGCGCCGCTCCAAGATCACGCCCGAGCGTGAGCAGGAGTTCTACGACGCCGTGCTCGAACAGATCCGGGAATGCGGATACGAGGCGCTCACCATGGAGGGCGTCGCCGCCAGCACCCGGTGCAGCAAGTCCACGCTCTACCGGCAGTGGAAGACGAAGCCCCAGTTCGTGGCCGCCGCGCTGCGCAACAACCGCTGTCCGCGGTTCACGGGGATCGACACCGGCTCGCTCGCGGGAGACCTGCGCGAGGCGGCCAGGGCCGCGGGCGAATGGTCCGCCCGGGACAGTACGCAGTTGCTGCAGGGCCTCGGCAACGCCGTGATGCAGGACAAGGAGCTCCAGCAGGCGCTCCGCGACGCGCTCGTCGAACCCGAGGTCGCCGAGCTGCGGCAGATGGTCAGCCGTGGCGTCGAGCGCGGCGAGGTCGCCGCCGGCCACCCGGCGCTGGAGTTCATTCCGGCCCAGATGCTCGGCGTCCTGCGGGTGCGCCCGCTCCTGGACGGCCAGTACGCGGACGCGGCGTATCTCACACGGTTCGTGGAGGCGGTCGTGCTTCCGGCACTCGGGCTCACCTAGTACTCAGGCCGTCGTCCGTGGGATGACCGAACGTCGGCCTGTAACGCGCCGCACCGTGGGGACGGGGGCGGCGCGCACCCCCCGGCCGGGTGGGGTTCCCCTTGAGCGGAGGGGCGCTCCACCCGGCCGATCCATGTCCCGGGCGTCCCGGTGTCCCGGCGGGGCCGGGACACCCAGGGGCTGGGGCAGGGTGTGCGGAGGCGCCGCTCCTAGGCGTTCTGCCCGTTGCCGCCGGTCCCGGCCGCCACCTTGATGCCCTTGGTGATCGTGTCGATGATCGACTGCTGGGGCGCCTTGGAGCTGACGTCGACGCCGAAGCGGACGACGACGAGGGAGGCGGGGGCGGCGGGGGAGGGGAACACGAGCGACTCGACGTAACCGTCGTCGCCCTTGCTCGTCGCGACCTTCCAGCGGACCAGATAGCCCTTCTCGCCGGCCACCGTTACCGCCTTCGAGGCGAGTTCCGTGTGCGAGGTGATCGAGCCGTAGCCCGTCCCGTACGACTCGGTGGCGTTCTTGGAGATGTCCTCCTTGGCCGCCGCCTCCGCCGTCGTGGACTTCAGCTTCTGCGCGCTCGCCGGAGCCGAGTACGCGCCGCCGCGCTGGCAGTTCTGCGAGGTGTCGCCGGGGCACTTGTAGGTGTCCTTGGTGGAGACCGCGGCGGCGCTCGCGCCGCTCTGGCCGGTCCAGCCGTCCGGCACCGGGATGCTGATGCCGTTGAACACGTCCGTGGCGTAGCCGGGCTCGGTCTGCGGCTGGCCCGACCCGCCGGGCGCCGGCGTCTGTCCGCCGAAACCACCGGAGCCGCCGGAGTCGCCAGGGGCACCGCTCGGACCGCCCGAGCCGCCCTGGCCGCCGTCGGGCGCGCCCGGTCCGCCCCGGCCGTTCGGCCCGCCGGGATCCTGGGAAGCCGCGCTGCCGCCGCCGCCTCCGCCGTCATCGGTCAGCGCGTACACGCCGCCGCCGATGCCCACGAGGACGGCGATCGCCGCCGCGACCGCTATGCCCGTGCGCACCCCGCGCCGCGGGCCACCCGGGGTGTGCGGCGGGTACGGTCCGGCCTCCGGCGGGTAGGCCGGGGGACCCCATACGGCCGCCGACCCGACGGGTCGGATCTGGTCCGTCCATGCCCTACCGTCCCACCAGCGCTCGGTGGCGGGAGCGTCACTTGTCTGCCCGGGGTCGGGATACCAGCCGGGGGGAGTCACCTGCGTCATGGGCCCACCGTATGAGCCCAGGGTGAAAGCCGGATGAGAGGGCTCCCCCGAAGCCCGCCCAGGGGCCCGCCCCGGGCGTGCCCGGACCCGACACGGGCGTGCCCGGACCTCGCGGAGCGTGCCCGGACCTGCGGCAGATACGCCTGGCCCTGGCGCGGGTGTGTCCGGACCTGACGAGGGGCTTTTCGAGGGGGCCCGCCTCGGACGCGGGGCGGCGGACCCGGGCGCCCCGGGACGTCGGGCCGGCCCCGCTGCCAGCCGTTTCGGCGCCCGCGCGTCCGTGCGGGCTCGGAGAGCCGGGGCCGCGAAGGTGCGGGCGGCCTTCGCGGCCCCACCGGACGGATGAAGAACGTCAGTGCCAAGGGCGCGTCTGTCGCACGAGTGCCCCGGCCCCGCCGCCGCCCTCCGGGGTGAGGAGCGGGTGGCGACGCGCGTCGCGGGACAGCCGTGGACGCCGGCTCGTGTTCCTCGGTGAAGTCGCCCACGGTGTCCAGGAGCGGGGTCTGTGGGAGTGCCGGACCGGAGGGCGCGCAGGTCACAGTCGCGCGCGGGGGCGCTGGTGCCGGTTCCTGCCGGGGCGCGCGGATGTCGGCCGATCCCGGCTCGGCCGCGCGAGCGAAGGCGGAAAATTACCTTCATTTTCGGCGCAGTTGACTGTCCATGATGTTCGCCCGGGCTGCTGGGCGCCCAGTGGCATCGCCTCCGCGACAACGCCGTCACCCGTCCCGGCAACTGCTCCCGGGTCCCGCCTCCACCGGGGCTTCCAGGAGGCTAGGCTCATTGCAGTCACGTCGTTTGGGCGGCCTGGGGAGGTAGCGGGATGACGGAGGTACGGCCCGGAGCGGTCGCCTCGGCTTCCCTGTGGGAGCGCGATGAGGAGGTCGCCACCCTCGAAGAGGCGATCACCGCGCTGGGCGCGGACTCCGCGACCTCGGGCACCCTGCTGGTGCTCAGCGGCGAGGCGGGGCTCGGCAAGACCGCCCTGCTGGCCGAGACGCGCCGGATCGCGGAGAGCAAGGGCTGTGCGGTGTGGTCGGCACGCGGCGGCGAGACCGTCACGTCCGTCCCCTTCAATGTCGTACGGCAGTTACTCCAGCCGGCCCTCGTCTCGCTGCTTCCGGAGGAGGCACGCGAATACCTGGGCGACTGGTACGACATCGCAGGGCCCGCCCTCGGCATAACGGAACCGGGTGACCGTCAGCCCGACCCGCAGGGCGTCTGCGACGGCCTGGTCGCCGCGGTGCGGCGGCTCGCGAAGCGGGACTGGCCGCTCGTCCTGCTCATCGACGACGCGCACTGGGCCGACCAGGAAACCCTGCGCTGGCTCGCCGCGTTCGTCGAGCGCCTCGACGACCTGTCCGTCCTCGTCGTCGTCGCCCGCAGGCCCGGCGGAGTCACCGGCGAGAGCGCCCGGCTGCTCGACGCCGTGGCCACCGCGGCCCGTCCGATCTCCACCCTGAGCGCGCTGACCCCGGCCGCCACCGAGGGACTCACCCGCGCCACGCTCGGCGAGCACGCCGACGCGCCCTTCTGCCGCGAGGTGTGGGCGGTCACCGGCGGCAACCCGTACGAGACGGTCGAACTGCTCGCCAAGGTCCAGGACAGCGAACTGGAGCCGAGCGAGGGCTCGGCCGCCGAGCTGCGCGACCTGAACCGCTCGGCCCGCGGCCGCGGGCTCGTAGCCCGTCTCGAAGGACTCGGCATCGACGCCACCCGGTTCGCCTGGGCGGCCGCCATTCTCGGCACCGGTATCTCCCTCGACCTCGCCGCCCAACTCGCCGGAATGCCCGACGAGGAGGCCTTCCGCTGCGCCGAACTTCTGGGCGCGGCCCGCATCCTGACCGCGGCCGGGTCCCCGAACGGCCAAGGGCCCGACGGCGACCTGGAGTTCGTGCACCCGCTGATCGCGACAGCGGTCTACCGCTCGATCCCGGACGCCCTGCGCACGGCGATGCACGGTCAGGCGGCCTGGGCCGTCACCGAGTCCGGACGCGGTGCGGCCGCGGCCTCCCGCCACCTCCTCGAAGTGCATCCGGACGACGATCCCGAACTCGTGGAGCAGATGCGCGAGGCCGCCCGAGAACACCTCGCCGTCGGCGCCCCGGACGCGGCCCGGCGCTGTCTGGAGCGTGCGCTGAGGGAGCCACCGCTTCCCGAGGTGCACGCGCGGGTGCTCTACGAGCTGGGCTGCGCCACGCTCCTGACAGCACCGTCCACGACCATCGGCCATCTGCGTGCCGCACTCGAACGGCCCGGCCTCGAAGACACCGTGCGAGTGGACGCCGTCTTCAGGCTCTCCCAAGCGCTGGTCCACAACAACCAGTTGGACGAGGCCGTCCGCACGGTCGACGCCGAGGTCGAGCGGCTGGAGCCGGGACCCGCCCGGATGCGGCTCCAGGCCGTGCACTACATGTGGGAGGGCATCCACGCGGGCGAGGAGCGCGCCGGACACTCCAGCGGTCTCGCCGAACTCGTCACGACCTGTACCGGGCGCGACAACTCCGAGCGCGCACTCCTCATACTGCGCGGCTTCGACGCCATGACCCGCGGGGAGAACGCCGAGGAGGTCGTGGAACTCTGCGACCGGGCCCTCGTCAACGGCCGCCTCGCACCCGGACTCGCCTGGACCGACACCGAGTGGGGCGTCGAACTCCTCCTCATGCTGGGCAGCGCGTACGCCTACGCGGACCGGCTCGACCGGGCCGAGAGCCTGTTCAGCGAGGCCCTGCACGCCTATGTGAAGGCGGGCTGGAGCGGCGGTCACCTGTCCCTGGCCAACGCCTACCTCGGCCTCGCCCACCGCAGGCGAGGCCGCCTCGCCGACGCGGAGCACTACCAGCGCGAATCACTGCGCCTCGCCGAGCGGGTCGGACGAGGGCTGCCCCTGTACTGGTCGGCGACCTGCGGACTGATCGACACCCTGCTGGCCCGCGGGCACGTCCAGCAGGCCGCGGAGATCGCCGAACGCCACGGGTTCGCACCTCCGTACCCCTCCACCATCGTCCTTCCCGACACCCGCTCCGTGCGCGGCCGCCTGCTGCTCGCCGTCGGCCGCACCAAGGAGGGCATCAACGAACTGGAGGCGGCGGAGAAGGCCGCCGCGGCTCGCGGCCACCACAACACGGTGCTCGCACCCTGGGCCGTCGACCTCGCCAGGGCGCTCGCCACCGAGGACCCGTCACGCGCCGCCGCCCTGGCCACGGACGCCCGCCGGCAGGCCGAGCGGTTCGGCACCGACACGGCGATCGGCGAAGCGCTCCGCTGCGCCGCCGCCCTCGAAACCGGCCAGCGCGCGGTCCGGCTGGCAGCCCAGGCCGTCACCTACCTGGAAGCCTCGCCCTGCCAGTACGAACACGCGGCTGCCCGCATCGAGTACGGCATCGCGTCCCGCTCGGTGATGGAACTGAACAAGGGCCTGACCCTGGCACGTACCAGCGGGGCGGACGGCCTGGTGGCAAAGGCGGAAGCGGCACTGGCGGGGCTGTAGCCAGGTGTCAGGTGCCCAGCCTCCTGGCCGGGCCCCGGGCGGCTGGTCCCCCTGGCCCCGGGGCGGCCCCGCGACGCGCCGAGTCCGGCCCCGCGCGTCGCGGCCCGGCATCCAGGGGCCCACACCCCGGGACGGACCGAGCGGGCCGTCCGGGGCCGGTGATCCGGGCCGTACGGGGCGGGCGCGCCGGGCCGCAGGGAGCGGGCGAGCCGGATCGTGCGGGGTCGCCGAGCCGGGCCGTACGTGGTCGTGGAGCCTGGGTGGCCTGCCCCGTTCCGCCAGGGGTACCCCGAGTGGGGGTCGAGCCGGAGTGGTCGAGCCGGGTGGCGCGCCCTCCGTTTGCTAGCTTCCCCCCGAGCGGGGTCCTTCCTCCGGGTCCTCCTCCGTCAGCACCCGCTGGGCCACCGCGAACGCCGAATTGGCGGCCGGGACACCGCAGTAGACCGCTGTCTGGAGCAGCACCGCGCCGATCTCCTCCGGGGTGAGCCCGTTGCGTCGCGCCGCGCGGACATGCATCGCCAGCTCGTCGAGGTGGCCGTGCGCCACCAGCGCGGTCAGCGTGATCATGCTGCGCTCGCGGCGCGTCAGCGTCGTATCGGTCCAGATCTCGCCCCAGGCGTAGCGCGAGATGAAGTCCTGGAACCGGGCCGTGAACGGGCTCTGACGCGCCTGCGCACGGTCCACGTGCTCGTCGCCGAGAACCTCACGGCGCACCTCCATGCCACGTCGCGCGCCTCCCGTCGAGAAGTGCGCCCGCAGGGCCGTCAGCACGGCCTCCGGGCACTGCGCGGGCGCCAGGTGCGAGGCGCCCGGGATCTCGACGAGCGCCGCGCCCCGCACCGCGTCCGCGATCTCGCGCAGATGCGCGGGCGGCGTGGCGGGGTCCTCGCGCCCGGCGATCAGCAGCGTCGGTACGGTGACCGACGCCAGCCGGTCCCGGATGTCGAACGCGGCCAGGGCGTCACAACAGGCGGCGTACGCCTCCGGGTCGGCGTTGCGGTGGTCCTCGACCAGCTCCGGCACGGTGAAACCGGCGGTGAACCATCGGGTGCCGGCGGTCGCGGCGACGGGCCCGAGGCCTTCGCGGCGCACCAGCTCGGCCCGCTCCTCCCACGGCTTCGACCCGTTGAAGTGGGCCGAGGAACAGATGACGGCGAGGGAGGCGAGCCGCTCGGGCTGGTGGACCGCGAGATGCAGGCCCACCGCGCCGCCCAGCGAGACCCCGGCGTACGAGAAACGCTCGATGCCCAGGGAGTCGGCCAGTTCCAGTACGAGCGCGGCCAGGTCGGCGACGGTCGCTCCGGGGCCGATCGACTCGGCCGGTGAGCCGCCGTGTCCGGGCAGGTTCCAGCGCACCACCCGGTGGGTGACGGACAGTTCGGGCGCGATCTTGTCCCACAGGGCGTACGAGGTCCCGAGCGAGGGTCCGAGGAGCAGCGGGGGAGCGGTGGCGGATCCCTCGGTGCGGTGGTCGAGCAGGTGCACGGTCAACGTCGCTCCAGGGCACGGTCGGTGAGGACTCCGGCGGAGCCCGTGTAGTGGGCCGGGTCGGTGAGCTCGGCGAGGTCGACGCCCGGCAGGTCCTTGAGATCGGGCTCCTCGCCGAGCACCTCCGCGAGGGGCCGCCGCTCGGCGACGGCCCGCTCGGCGGCTCGCGTCAGCAGCTCCCTGGCACGCGACCGGCCGAGTACGGGCGCGAGTTCAGCGGCCAGCCGTTCGGAGACGATCAACCCATGGGTGAGACCCAGGTGTTCACGCATGGCCTCGGCGTTCACCCTTAGTCCTTCGGCCAGTTCGGCCGCGTCGCGGGCCGCCCCGCCGACCAGCCGGAGCAGATCGCGCAGGGGTTCCCACTCGGCGTGCCAGGCCCCGGCCGGCCGTTCGTCCTCCGCCGCCATCGCGCCGTACAGGGTGGCCGCGAGCAGGGGCGCACGCCGGGCCGCGGCGGCCACGAGGGTGGCCCGCACCGGGTTCGCCTTGTGCGGCATCGCGGACGAACCGCCACCTGCCCCCTCGGCCAGCTCGGCGATCTCGGTGCGCGAGAGGGTGAGGACGTCGACGGCCGTCTTGCCGAGAGCACCGGCCGTGAACGCCAGCGCTCCGGCCAGGTCGGCGATCGGCGTGCGCAGGGTGTGCCAGGGCAACCCGGGCTCGGCGAGGCCCAGTTCACGGGCGTACGCGGCGGTCAGGGCCCGGGTGTCGTTCGCGCCGAAGGCGGTGAAGGCGGCCAAGGTGCCGGCCGCGCCGCCGAGTTGGGCGGGCAGGGAGGACCGTACGGCGTGCAGCCGGTCCCTGGCGTCGAGCACCAGCGACCGCCACCCCGCCGCCTTCAGTCCGAAGGTCGTCGGCACCGCGTGCTGGGTGAGCGTGCGTCCCGGCAGCACGGTGTCCCGGTGCTCCTCCGCCAGCCGGGCCAGCGCCCGCCCGGTCCGGTCCAGGTCGCTCAGGACCAGGTCCAGGGTGCGGGCCGCGACGAGCATCGTGGCCGAGTCCAGGATGTCCTGGCTCGTCGCGCCCCGGTGGACGTACGGGCCGAACTCGGCCGGGACGGCGGCCGTCAGGTCCGCGACCAGGGGGATCACCGGATTGCCGCCGCCCCGGGCGCGCAGCGCGATCGACGCGATGTCGAAGTCCGCGCTGTCGGCCGCGAAGGTCACCGCCGTCGCGGCCTCGGCAGGCGCCAGCCCCAGTGACGCCTGGGCCCGGGTCAGCGCGGCCTCCGCGTCGAGCAGGGCCCGCAGATACGCGGTGTCGCTCGTCGCGGCCGACGCCGGGGCGCCCGCCGTACCGGGAGCGAGCAGTCCGGTGCCGGACGCGTCGGGGTCGGCGGCTGTCACCGGAACTCCAGGAAGACCGTTTCGCCTTCGCCCTGAAGACGGATGTCGAAACGGTACGTCCGCGGCGCGCCCTCGGCCGCGATCAGCGTGGCGCGCCGCTCGGCCGGCAGCGCGTCGAGCAGCGGGTCCGGGCCCTCGGCCAGATAGGCGCGGGTGAACAGGTGGTGTGTCAGGCCGCGCGCGAACACGCACACACTGATGTACGGCGGCCCGGCGTTCCCCGGTGGCAGGGTGCGCAGCGCGTAGCGGCCGTCGGCGTCGGTGGCGACGCGGCCGAAGCCCGTGAAGTCGACGCCGTTGCGGCCGAGGAAGCCGCCCGTCGAGGGGTCGCGGCGCAGCGAGCCGGGGGCGCCGGTGAGGGAGCCGTCGGGCGCGGCCTGCCAGACGTCCAGCAGGGCGTCGGGGACCGGCGCGCCGGCGCCGTCGAAGACGCACCCGTGCAGGGTGATCGTGTCGGGGTGGCCCTGGGGCGCGATGTCGCCGCCGCCGGGGAAGGGCAGCGCGTGGCCGTAGAACGGGCCGATGGTGTGGGAGGGGGTGGGGAGCAACCGCTCGGTCATGATCGACGGCCTTCCTCGATCCAGGTGGCGGAGGGACCGTCGAGGACGATGTCCCACTCGTAGCCCAGGGAGAACTCGGGCCGCGAGAGATCATGGTTGTAGGCGGCGACCAGCCGGTCACGGGCCGCCTCGTCCGTCACGGACCGCAGGATCGGGTCGTAGCGGAAGAGCGGGTCGCCCGGGAAGTACATCTGGGTCACCAGCCGCTGGGTGAACGCCGTGCCGAAGACCGAGAAGTGGATGTGCGCGGGCCGCCACGCGTTGGTGTGATTGCCCCACGGGTACGGTCCCGGCTTGATCGTGGTGAAGGTGTACCGGCCCTGATCGTCCGTCAGGGCGCGTCCCACACCGGTGAAGTTGGGGTCGAGCGGTGCCGGGTGCTGCTCGCGCAGATGGGCGTACCGTCCCGCGGCGTTGGCCTGCCAGATCTCGATGAGCTGGCCGCGCACCGGACGGCCGTCGCGGTCGAGCAGCCGGCCGGAGACGGTCGTCCGCTCGCCGATCGGTTCGCCCCGGTGGTGCCGGGTGAGGTCGTTGTCGATCTCGGTGATGTCGGTGACCCCGAAGACCGGGCCCGACAGCTCGACCGTGTCCGGGTCGCCGCCGCTCACGGCGACCAGCGGCTGTTTCGGGTGGCGGAGCCGGGAACTGCGGTACGGGGCGTAGTCGCGCGCGGCGTGGTGCCGCACGGGCGCGCCGCCGGCGACCGCCTTGTCGTACGTGTCCTGGAGATCCTTGATCTCGACGTCGATGTCCGACTGAGTGAGAGCCATGGCCGACTTCCTAGCGTTCGAGGACGAGGGCGAGGCCCTGGCCCACGCCGATACAGAGGGTGGCGACGCCAACTCCGCTGCCTTTACGGGCGAGTTGGTGGGCGACGGTTCCGGCGAGCCGGGCACCGGATGTGCCGAGGGGGTTGTACGCGCCGACCGGCGTCCGGACGGCATCGACGATGTGGACGTCCCTCACGACTTGACCCCCTCCGCGACACGGACCTCGGCGGCGGTCTTCGCCGCGATCTCCTCGGCCGTGACACCCGGCGCGGTCTCCACCAGGAGCAGGCCCTCGGCGGTGACGTCGAGGACGCCGAGGTCGGTGATGATCCGGTTCACGCACGCCTTCCCGGTGAGCGGCAGTTCGCACTCCCCAAGGATCTTGGGCGAGCCGTCCTTGGCGGTGTGGGTCATCACGACGATGACCGTACGGGCCCCGTGGACGAGGTCCATCGCGCCGCCGATTCCGGTGATCATCTTGCCGGGGACGGCCCAGTTGGCGAGGTCGCCGCCTGCCGAGACCTGCATCGCGCCGAGCACGGCGACGTCGATGTGCCCGCCGCGGATCATCCCGAAGGACAGCGCGGAGTCGAAGTACGAGGCACCCGGCAGGACCGTGACGGTCTCCTTGCCGGCGTTGATGAGGTCGGGGTCGACCTCGTCCTCGGCCGGGTAGGGGCCGGTGCCCAGAATGCCGTTCTCCGACTCCAGGATCACCTCGACGCCCGCGGGGAGGTGGTTGGGGATCAGCGTCGGCAGGCCGATGCCGAGGTTCACGTACTGGCCGTCCGCGAGTTCACGCGCGGCGCGGGCGGCCATCTCCTCCCTGCTCCAGGCCATTACTCGCTCACCGTTCCGTCCGCCGCGGACACCGAGACCGTCCGCTTCTCGATCATCTTGGCGTTCGCCTGCTCGCGGGTCAGGGCCACGACGCGCCGCACGAAGATGCCCGGCAGATGCACCGCGTCCGGATCGATGCCGCCCGGCTCCACGAGCTCCTCGACCTCGGCGATCGTCACCCGGCCGGCCATCGCGGCCAGCGGGTTGAAGTTCCGGGAGGACTTGTTGAAGACGAGATTGCCGTGCCGGTCGCCCTTCGCGGCCCGTACCAGCGCGAAGTCCGTACGGATGCCGTGCTCCAGGACGTACGGGGTGCCGTCGAACTCGCGCACCTCCTTCGGCGGGGAGGCGAGTGTGACGCCGCCCCGGCCGTCGTACCGCCACGGCAGCCCGCCCTCGGCGACCTGCGTGCCGACCCCAGCGGGCGTGTAGAACGCGGGAATCCCGGCGCCGCCCGCGCGCAGCCGCTCGGCCAGCGTGCCCTGCGGGATCATCTCGACCTCCAGCTCGCCGGCCAGGTACTGCCGGGCGAACTCCTTGTTCGCGCCGATGTACGAGCCGGTGACCCGGGCGATGCGCCCGGCGGCGAGCAGGGTCGCGAGCCCGGAGTCCATGGCCCCACAGTTGTTGGAGACCACCCCGAGCCCCTGGACGCCACGCGTGTGGAGGGCCTCGATCAGCACGTTCGGTACACCGCTGAGGCCGAATCCGCCGACCGCGAGTGTCGCGCCGTCCGGTACATCGGCCACCGCCTCCAGTGCCGTGGCGACCACCTTGTCCATCCGCGAAGCCTCATCTCTCCCGAGTGTCCAGCTCCCGAATTAATCAGGGCACTGATTAATTCTTCGAGGTTCTCGACACGCTGCCACCCGGAGTTCGGTCCGTCAAGACCCCAGATGGGGGGATGAATCGAGAGACCGCCAGGGTCGTCGGAGGTCGGGACAGTCGCCGGGGAGAGGGGTATCGTTCAGTGCACAAACGAATTCGGTGCACAAACGGATTCAGTGCGCCAATGGATTCAGCGCATCGACGCAT
This sequence comes from Streptomyces sp. NPDC042002, assembly GCF_055588305.1. NCBI lineage: Bacteria > Bacillati > Actinomycetota > Actinomycetes > Kitasatosporales > Streptomycetaceae > Streptomyces > Streptomyces sp. NPDC042002. The sequence continues at coordinate 436,683 of NZ_JBVJCT010000004.1, forward strand.
ACGACTCTGGTGTCGCGCGGTCATCAGCGCGTACCGGACCCGAGGAGCGCACATGGCCGCGGTGGACCTCTCCACCCACCCCGGGCACCTGGCCCGGCGACTGCAGCAGGCGCACTACCTGCTGTGGAACACGATGGTCTCCGAGGAGATCACCTCGCCCCAGTTCGCGGTCCTGAACGCGCTCGTCGCCGAGCCCGGCCTCGACCAGCGCACGGTGGGGGAGCGGGTCGGGCTCGACCGGTCCACGATCGCCGAGGTCATCAGCCGGCTCGGGCGCCGCGCCCTGCTGGACAAGGTGCGCGATCCGCAGGACGGACGGCGCTTTTTGCTCCGCCTCACGGACGACGGGCTGCGTGTCCACCGCAAACTGACCGTCCGCACCGCGCGCATGAACCAGGTCTTCCTGGCCCCCCTCTCCGCCGACGAGCAGACCGTCTTCCTCGACCTCATCCAGCGGGTCTCGGACGCCGCCGAGGGTCTCCGCAACCCTGGCGAACCCCTCGGCGCGCAGCGCTGAGGGCTGCCCGGCGGGGCGAGGCGGCCGTGGCCCCGGGTGCGGGGGCACGGCTCGGGCCGGGGGGCCGACGCGGGCGGGACGGTGGTGAGCCCACCCGGGCCGCGAGGCGGACGCGGGGCCGGACGGTGGGGGCCCGCCTTGGCCGTGGCGCGGACGCGGGGCCCTTGGGAGCCGGACCCCGCTTGCCGGCTGCCGGCTCACGCCTTGGCGAAGACCACCCACACCTGGCCCTGGGCGAAGTTCATCGGCGCGCCGTCCGGGGTCGTGAACCGCGTGCCGTCGGACGCTTCGGGCCGCGTCCAGTTCGCGTCGAAGGAGCGGCCGTCGCGCAGCACTTGCGCCGTGCCCGAGCCCACCGACTCCGTGTACGGCGAGTTGTTGCCGAGGACGTCGTGGTACTTGGACTTGCGCACCTTCACGTACTGGATGACCACCGTCGCCGGTGCCACCGAAGTGCCGTCGGTCGTCACGGTCGGCGTGCCGTCCATGGCCACCAGCCAGCGGTTGCGCTCGGCGGACCAGGTGAAGGTGAAGCGGGCCGACGGGAAGCGGACCGTGCGGGAGGTCTCGGGGGTGCCGCCGGCGGGCGCCGTACCGAAACGGAATCCGGTGGTCAGCGCGGTGTCGCCGGGCGCGGAGCCCATGAGCCGCTGCGGGCGCAGATACAGATTGTGCGGCGCGGCCTTGCCCGCGCCCCGGTACCAGGCGTCGGACATCTTCCCCGGCGGCTCGGGATTCAACGGAGCGTCGTCGATCAGCGGCAGCAGCCTGCGCTGGGCCCCGGAGAAGGCGAGTGTCGGCTCGTGGAACTGTCTCAGCACCTCCAGATCCGACTCGCGGGCGCTGCGTACGGGTCCGACGGCTTTGGGCAGCGTGCTCGCGAAGATCGCCATCAGCCGGCTCAGACCGCCCTCGACCTGCTCCGCGTACACCACGTCCGCCGCGTCGAGCCCCGTCTGGGGGCGGGCCTCGGGTACATTGTCGATCTTCACCGCGAGCACCGAGCCGACGTTCGAGAGGCCGTTCCCGGTGTCGCTCGGGCTCTGGCTCGGGGTCCGGCCCTGGCCGTTGTCGGTCGGTCCGCCCCCCGAGGTGCAGCCCGTCATCAGGGAGCCCGTCACCGTGACGGCCAGCAGCGCCGCCGTCCATGCGCCGTGCCGTATCCGCACCATCTCTCGCCTGCCCACCGTGCCACCTGTCCCGTGCCATCGATTGTGCGCTCATCAGTTCATCGGTGCCCATACCCGATCGTTTCTGGTTGTGCGCGTCGACTGAGTTGACCGGCTCGGCGGGATGATCCGGGCTGGGCGAAACGGAACCGCGGAGGGGGCCGTTCCGTGCCCGGCGTGTCAGTCCTGTGGGCCCAGGATCTCCGCGAGGTCGTAGCCGACCGGCTCGTCCAGTTGTCCGTACGTGCAGCTCTCGGCGGTGCGGTCGGGGCGCCAACGGCGGAAGCGGGCCGTGTGGCGGAACCGTGCCCCGTTCTCCATGTGGTCGTACGCCACCTCGGCCACCCGTTCGGGCCTGATCGGGATCCAGGACAGGTCCTTCTTCGCCGACCATCTGCTGGGCGCGCCCGGCAACCGCGCCGTCTCGTGCGCCGACTCCTGCGCCCAGGCCGCCCACGGATGCCCGGCCGCGTCCTCCAGCCGCAGGGGCTCCAGCTCCTCCACCAGTTCCGCGCGCCGCTTCATCGTGAACGCGGCGCTCACTCCCACGTGCTGGAGCGTGCCCTTGTCGTCGTTAAGGCCGAGCAGCAGCGACCCGACGACCGGGCCGCTCTTGTGGAAGCGGTAACCGGCGACGACGACATCCGCCGTCCGCTCGTGCTTGATCTTGTACATGGCCCGCTCGTCCCGCAGATACGGCAGCGTGAGCGGCTTCGCCATGACCCCGTCGAGCCCCGCCCCCTCGTACTGCTCGAACCACCGCTGCGCCACCTCGCGGTCCGTGGTCGCCGGCGCCACATGCACCGGCGCGGTCACCCCGGACAGCGCCGTCACCAGCAGCGCGCGCCGGTCGCCCAGCGGAACGTCGAGCAGCGACTCGTCGGCCAGCGCCAGCAGGTCGAAGGCCACGAACGAGGCGGGCGTCTTCTCGGCCAGCATCCGCACCCGCGAGTCCGCCGGGTGGATCCGCTCCGTGAGCGCGTCGAAGTCGAGCCGCCCGTCCCTGGCGATCACGATCTCCCCGTCCATCACGCAGCGCTCCGGCAACCGCTCCCGCAACGCCTCGACGAGCTCGGGGAAATACCTGGTCAGCGGCTTGCCGGTGCGACTTCCGATCTCCATCTCATCACCGTCGCGGAACACGATGGTCCGAAAACCGTCCCACTTCGCCTCGTAGTGCATGTCCGGCGGGATCTTCGCCACGGACTTGGCGAGCATCGGTTTCACGGGTGGCATCACCGGCAGGTCCATGCTTCGATTCTGCGCGGCGGCGCGGGCATCCGCCCGGTGTGCGCGGTCTGCGTGCTGCGCCTACCGTGGCTCGCATGGGCGATGCGGTGGAACTCGAAGCGGCCGGCAGGAGCGTACGGCTGTCCAGCCCGGACAAGATCTTCTTCCCGGAGCGCGGCTTCACGAAGCTGGACCTCGCCCAGTACTACCTCGCCGTCGGTGACGGCATCCTGCGCGCTCTCCGCAACCGCCCCACCACCCTGGAGCGCTATCCCGACGGAGTGACCGGCGAGTCCTTCTTCCAGAAGCGGGCGCCCAAGAACATGCCCGACTGGATCCCGACCGCCCACATCACCTTCCCCAGCGGCCGCAGCGCGGACGAGATGTGCCCCACCGAGCCGGCCGCCGTGCTGTGGGCCGCGCAGTTCGGCACGCTCACGTTCCACCCGTGGCCGGTCCGCCGCGACGACGTGGACCGGCCCGACGAACTGCGCATCGACCTCGACCCGCAGCCCGGCACGGACTACGCCGACGCCGTGCGCGCCGCCCACGAACTGCGCGAGGTCCTCCACGAGTACGGCGACCTGCGGGGCTGGCCCAAGACCTCCGGGGGCCGCGGGCTGCACGTCTTCGTGCCGATCCAGCCGCGCTGGACCTTCACCCAGGTGCGCCGGGCCGCCATCGCCGTCGGGCGCGAGCTCGAACGCCGTATGCCCGATCGGGTCACCACCACGTGGTGGAAGGAGGAGAGAGGCGAGAAGATCTTCGTGGACTACAACCAGACCGCGCGGGACCGCACCATCGCCTCCGCCTACTCCGTACGTCCCCGCCCGCACGCCCCCGTCTCCGCGCCGCTGCGCTGGGACGAGGTGGAGGACGCCAGACCCCGGGACTTCGACCTGGCGACCATGCCGGGACGCTTCGCCGAACTCGGCGACGTGCACGCCGACATGGACGACCACGCCTTCTCCCTGGAGGCCCTGCTCGAACTCGCCAGCCGCGACGAGCACGACCACGGCCTCGGCGACCTCCCGTACCCGCCCGAGTACCCGAAGATGCCGGGCGAGCCCAAACGGGTACAGCCGAGCCGCGCCAAGCACGAGGACGCCCACGAGGACGCCCAGCCGCCGAGCCGCTGACCACCGGCGGCCGGATCGTCCACCGGACACGCTGATTCCCCGATTCCCCGCGCGTCCGGATCCCGTGGTTCGCCTCGGACACGGGCCGTATCACCTTCGGTCGGGCCTCCGGCCACCGGATGCCCGACGCCCGATGGCTCAGGGCCGGTTCTTCCCGCTCGTGGACCTTCGACGTGATCGGGTCGAGCTGTTTTCGGTCATCGGGGAGCGCTCTCACGGAGCGAGCGGTCGCGCGGCTATCCTGATCCGCATCCGCCGAGGAGGTGCCCTGAGGTGACCGAGACAGTGTCGCGCCCCACGCTGGAGGCCGTGGCCGCGCGGGCCGGGGTCTCCCGGGCCACGGTGTCGCGGGTCGTGAACGGTGGGGACGGCGTCCGTGAACCGCTCGTCGAGCGGGTGCGCCGGGCCGTCGAAGAACTCGGGTACGTGCCGAACCAGGCCGCCCGCAGCCTCGTCACCCGGCGCCACGACGCGATCGCCGTCGTGATCGCCGAGCCGGAGACCAGAGTCTTCGCGGACCCGTTCTTCGCACTCCAACTCCGCGGCATCAGCAAGGAACTGACGGCGAACGACTCGCAGCTCGTGCTGTTGCTGACGGAGGGCCGCGACGACCACGCCCGCGTCGCCCGCTATCTCGCCGGAGGCCATGTCGACGGCGCGCTCGTCTTCTCGCTGCACCTCGACGACCCGCTGCCCGGCCTGATCCACGGGGCGGGCGTGCCGACCGTGTTCGGCGGGCGGCCCGGCTGGGGCGAAGGAGACCGCGAGGCGGTCTACGTCGACTGCGACAACCGGGGCGGTGCCCGGCAGGCCGTTCGGTACCTCCTGGGTCTCGGGCGGACGCGCATCGCCCACATCACCGGCGCCCTCGACCAGACGTCGGCGGTCGACCGGCTGGACGGCTTCCGGGATGTCATGGCCGACGCCGATCCGGCGCTCGTCGCGCAGGGCGACTTCACGCCCGCGGGCGGCGAACGCGCGATGCGGGAGCTGCTGGAGCGCCGCCCCGACGTGGACGCGGTGTTCGTGGCGAACGACCTGTCGGCCCTCGGCGTGCTGCGCGTGCTGCGTGAGCACGGGCGACGGGTGCCCGACGACGTCGCCGTGATCGGGTTCGACGACATGCTGCCGATCGCCGAACAGACGGATCCGCCGCTGACGACGGTACGTCAGGACATAGAGGAAATGGGCCGGTTGATGGCCCGGCTGCTGATCCGCGGTCTGGAGGGCGGGGCGGCAGCGGAAGGCCCGGTGTCCGAGCCCTCCGGCGTGGTCCTGCCGACGACCGTGGTGCGACGGGTTTCCGCGTAGGCCTGCGGCGGACCTCCGCGGAGGTCTCCTCACTCCCGGTACGGGTCCAAGGTGCCCAGAAACAGGACGAGTTGAGCCGGAGATCGGGCAGCGGACCGTGCGGTGGGCCGCGACTTGCTGGACGACTCCCGTTGCCCGGCGGACGCCCGTGCGGGGCGGAACCGGGCCCTCGCCCCGCGGACTCGGTGGCATGCCGGTGTGGCCCGGCTGACGTCGACGTGCGAGGGCCTGCACCTGAGGGTGACGCGTCAGGGCATGGCGGGCGGGCGACACCGCGGCGCGAGGCGCGAGGGTGACGCCTGACGGTGAGGTGTGAGGGTGACGTGTGCGGGTGACGGCGAGCGGTGGGACCTCATGCGCCGGGGTCCCGCCGCTCGGGGACGTCAGCTCTGCTGCGGTGCGCTCTTGATCACCGCGAAGCGGGCCCCGTACGGATCGGCGAGCTTGGCCATGCGGCCGACGCCCTCCATGTCCGTCGCGGGCATACGGACCGTGCCGCCGAGCTCCTGGGCCTTGGCGACCACGGCGTCGGTGTCGGCGACCTCGACGTACGGCAGCCAGTACGCGCCGGACTTCGCCTCGACCGGGTCGTCGGCGAGCGGCATCACACCGCCGAACATGCTCTCCTCCTCGGTCCCCTCGGGGTTGATACAGGTGTAGGTGCCGCCGGGGAACGGAACCGCCGAAGTGTTCCACCCGAAGACCGAGTCGTAGAACGCGGCGGCTGCCGCGATGTCCGGGGTGTAGAGCTCGACCCAGCACAGTGAGCCCGGGTCCCCGGCCAGGCCCAGCCCCTTGGTCCGGCCCGGCTGCCAGATGCCGAAGGCCACGCCCGCCTCGTCGGCGAGCATGGCCATGTGGCCCTCGCCCATCACGTCCATGGGCGGCATGAGCACCGTGCCCTTGGCCTGCTCGACCGCCTTGGCCGTGGCTTCGGCGTCCGCTGTCTGGAAGTAGACGTTCCAGGAGGGCGGGCCCTGCTCGGCGGTGATCTGCATGCCGCCGGCCACGGTCTTCCCGTCGACCTGGAAGAAGCCGTAGCCACCGGCGTCCGGGCCTGCCGACTGGAACTGCCAGCCGAAGAGGCCTCCGTAGAAGGAAGTGGCGCCCTCGATGTCGGCCGTGCCGACATCCAGCCAGTTCGGGGCACCGTTGACGAAGTGGGTGGTGAGCATGATTGCCCTCCTTTGAGGGGTCCCGTTGCCTTTGGTGCCGAGTCTTCCACCGCCCACTGACAATCGCCGTCGGGACGCGCAAGCCGCCCCGGAGCGAGCCCTCGTTACTCTCGGTGGCCGCCGCGATTCGCATGGTTCTCAAGATTCCCCGCGCGCCGCCGTGCCCCGGACCCTCGCGCGGGGCCATCATCGAGGCCGCCAGGAGCCTTGGAACACGGCGTTGATCCTGCGTTGATCGAACGTTTTTCGCCGCGAGGCACGCTCTGACCATGTACTCGGAAACCATCACTCCGTCCGACCTCGCCTGGCAGGAGCAGGCGTTGTGCGCGCAGACGGGGGCGGACTTCTTCTTTCCCGAGCCGGGCAGCTCCGTGCGCGAGGCGAAACGCATCTGCGGGATGTGCGCGATGCGTTCCGCGTGCCTCGACTACGCGCTGAGCAACGACGAACGCTTCGGCGTGTGGGGCGGACTCTCCGAGAAGGAGCGCCTGGGCCTGCGACGCACCATGGATTGACGCGAGCTCGTCACCGGTGGCCGCATGACGCGGCGGGCGGCCACCGCCCGCACCGGGAAATCGGGTTCGCCGCTCCAGCGCCGACCGGCACCGTCCCGCCATGGACCGGACTCCGCGGCAGATCGTCGAAAGCCCGCTCAACGCCCTCGATCCGCTGCCGTACCCGCGGCGCGTGCGCGAACTCGCCCCGTACGCGCGGGAGATCCGCGAGCTGCGGGCGGTGCTGGAGGAACTCGACGCGGGCGGACCCCACGAGCGGGGGACCGGTGTCGTCATGGCGTCCGTCGGACGCGACGCCGAGTGGATCGCGGACCGTATCGCCGACCCCGGACGCCCCCACCAACTGCGCTTTCGTCTGCCGCGGTTCGCGACGCCGACCCGGGCCGCGTGCTCCGGACGCTGTTCGCGCCGGCCGAGTTCGCCGCGGCCCGCGGCAAGGCCCGGGACCCGACGGCCTGCGCAGACTCGCCCGCTCCGATGCGCCCGAACTCACCGCCTACGGACGCCGAGGGGACTGCTCCGCGCGCTCGGACACGCGTGAGCCCCCGGATCACGTCCCCGCGCGAGGCGGGGCGGTGTGAGCCGGGGGCCGAAGTGAGGGGCGCGTGTTCACGGGCGTCAGGCGCGGAGTCCCGCGCGTCACCAGCGGAGCCGCGTGGTCACGCGGGCCACCAGTGGGTCCGGGTGCACCCGAAGTCCGTCCACATCCAGGTGGCCGGCGACCCGGAAGCAGGCGTCGGAGCCGCGCTCGCGGGCGGGGCTACGCGGTCGCGCGGGCCGCCATGCGGGCCTTGCGGGTGGCGAGCTTCTCGTCGAACTTCGAGGCCTCCGCGTCGAGGCCGCCCATGAAGAAGCCGAGCTCCTCCTGGGCCTTGAGGCCCTCGGGGCCGAGGCCGTCCATCTCCAGGACCCTGAGGTGGCGCAGCACCGGCTGGAGCACGTCGTCGTGGTGGATGCGCATGTTGTAGACCTCGCCGATGGCCATCTGCGCGGCCATGCGCTCGAAGCCGGGCATGCCGTGACCGGGCATCCGGAAGTTGACGACGACATCGCGGACGGCCTGCATGGTCAGGTCGGGGGCGAGCTCGAACGCGGCCTTCAGGAGGTTGCGGTAGAAGACCATGTGAAGGTTCTCGTCGGTCGCGATGCGCGCCAGCATGCGGTCGCAGACCGGGTCGCCCGACTGGTGACCGGTGTTGCGGTGCGAGATGCGGGTCGCCAGTTCCTGGAAGGCGACGTACGCGACCGAGTGCAGCATCGAGTGGCGGTTGTCCGACTCGAAACCCTCGCTCATGTGGAGCATCCGGAACGCTTCGAGCTTGTCCGGGTCCACCGCGCGCGAGGCGAGCAGGTAGTCGCGCATCACGATGCCGTGCCGCCCCTCCTCCGCCGTCCAGCGGTGCACCCAGGTGCCCCAGGCGCCGTCCCGGCCGAAGAGGGAGGCGATCTCGTGGTGGTAGCTCGGGAGGTTGTCTTCGGTAAGGAGGTTGACGACCAGCGCGATGCGGCCGATCTCGGTGACCTTGGACTGCTCCTTGTCCCAGGCCTCGCCGTCCTCGAAGATCCCGGGGAAGTTGCGGCCGTCGCTGAAGGGCACGTACTCGTGCGGCATCCAGTCCTTGGCCACCTTCAGATGACGGTTCAGCTCTGTCTCGACCACTTCCTCCAGCGCGTACAGCAGACGAGCGTCGGTCCAGGCGGCTGCCGGGCTACCGAGGTCAGGAGAAGTGATCGTCACGGGTGCTCCAGGGAGGGACGGGACAACGAGCGGTAAAGCTAACCTACGGCATCGTAGGCTACGTATCCGTAGGTTACGACACCGTAGGTTAAGAACCCTGTAAGGGCCGCTGATCAGCGGCGTTCCACGGGAGAGCCGACGCTTCCGGGCGCCTGCCGGAGGCGTCTGGGACGTCGAGGTCCCTGAGCCGGACGGATGGAGCGATCGCTCGTTCAGACGTACAACTCCCGAAGTCTCACCGAGAGACATGTCACACAGCCTTCGAGCTTCTCGAACTCGCTGATGTCCACCGGAACCGGTTCGTGGCCGAGGTCCGCGAGCAGTTCCGCGGTCTTCGGGGCGCTCGCCGACATCAGCAGCTTGCCGCCGCCGAGGAGTACCACGTGCGCCCCGGACTCCTCCGGTACGGCCAGGAAGCGCGGGAAGAGCGAGGGCGTGTCCACGAGCGGCTCGTGCCCGATCACCGTCCCGTCGGGCAGCGCGGTGACCGCCGACTTCAGGTGCAGCACCTTGCTGACGGGAACGGCGACGACCCGCGCCCCGAGCGGTTCGAAGACCGCCCGCAGCTGTTGGACGCCGGCCGCGTTCGTCCGGCCGCCACGGCCCACGTAGATGGTGTCGCCCACCTTCAGGATGTCGCCCCCGTCGAGGGTGCCGGGATCCCAGATCCAGTTCACCGAGCAGCCGAGCCGGGCCACGGCCTCCTCGACCCCCGGAGTCTCGGCGCGGCGGGACTCGGCGCCCGGGCGGGCGATCAGGGCGACATTGCGGAAGACGACGACGGCGTCCTCGACGAACACCGAGTCCGGGCAGTCCTCGGCCGGGTCGACCTCCACGGTCTCCCAGCCGTGGGTGCGCAGCGCCTCGGCGTACGCCTCCCACTGCTCGACCGCGAGGTCGACGTCCACCGTCGTGCGCTCCACATGCGTGACCAGCCCCTCGGCGAGGCGGGGGCTGGGCCGTCGTACGAGCGCTTTCTGACTGGGCACGGGTGGGTCTCCGAATCGGCAGGGGGTGTCGGCGCAACATCATGCAGCGCGGTTCGCGCGCGCAAAAGCCCCCGGCCTGACGCCGGGCACCACCCACCCCCGACGCTAGGCCGCCCCCGCGTTCCGCACTATGAGGAATACCCGACAGTTTCCGGGGCGATTTCTTTGAGTTCTCCTCCTTCCAGCAGCAGCCGTCGCGTGATGCCGATCGACTCCAGGAACGGCATGTCGTGGCTGGCGACGATCAGTGCCCCTTCGTACGACTCCAGGGCCGTGGTGAGCTGACGGACGCTCGCCATGTCGAGGTTGTTCGTCGGCTCGTCGAGCATCAGGAGCTGAGGCGCGGGGTCGGCCAGCATCAGGGCCGCGAGCGCCGCGCGGAAGCGTTCGCCGCCGGACAGCGTCGCCGCCCGCTGGTCGGCCTTCGCGCCCTTGAACAGGAAGCGGGCGAGGCGTGCCCGGATCCGGTTGTTGGTGGCGGCGGGCGCGTACCGGGCCACGTTCTCGGCGACGGTGAGCGCGTCGTCGAGAACGTCGAGCCGTTGCGGGAGGAAGCGCAGGGGAACGTGGGCGCGGGCCTCACCGGACACGGCGTCCAACTCCCCGGCGATCGTGCGGAGGAGCGTGGTCTTGCCCGCTCCGTTGCGCCCGACCAGCGCGATCCGTTCGGGTCCGCGCAGATCGAACACGCCGTCCACCCGCGCTCCGTACCTCAGTTCCAGCCGGTCGAGTGTGAGGACCGTGCGCCCCGGCGGTACGGCCGTGTACGGCAGGTCGATCCGGATCTCGTCGTCGTCCCGTACGGCCTCCACCGCCTCGTCGAGACGCTCCTTCGCCTCGCTGAGCTTCTCCTCGTGCATGATCCGGTGCTTGCCCGCGGACTCCTGGGCGGCCCGCTTGCGCGCACCCATGACGATCTTGGGCTCGCGTTTCTGCTCGAACATCTTCTGCCCGTACCGCTTGCGCCGGGCCAACTTGACCTGAGCGTCGACCAGTTCGCGTTTCTGCTTCTTCAGATCGGACTCGGCGACGCGCACCATGCGCTCCGCCGCCTCCTGTTCGCCGGCGAGCGCCTCCTCGTACGCGGAGAAGTTCCCGCCGTACCAGGTGACCTCGCCGGACCGCAGATCGGCGATCTGGTCGACCAGGTCCAGCAGTTCGCGGTCGTGGCTGACCACGACCATGACTCCGGACCAGGCCTCGACGGCCGCGTACAGCCGCTGTCGCGCGTACAGGTCGAGGTTGTTGGTGGGTTCGTCGAGGAGGAGGACATCGGGCCGGCGCAGCAGGAGCGCGGCCAGCCGCAGGAGCACCGACTCGCCGCCGGACACCTCGCCGATCGTGCGGTCCAACTCGATGTGCCCCAGGCCGAGTTCGCCGAGGGTCGCGCGGGCCCGCTCCTCGACGTCCCAGTCGTCGCCGACGACATCGAAGTGCTCCGCCGCCGCGTCGCCCGCCTCGATCGCGTGCAGGGCGGCGCGGACGGCGGAGATACCGAGTGCCTCGTCGACCCGCAGCGCGGTGTCGAGCGTGACGTTCTGCGGCAGATGGCCGACCTCGCCCGCCACCCGGACGGTGCCGTCGGCAGGGGTGAGTTCGTGGGCGATCAGCTTCAACAGGGTTGATTTCCCTGACCCGTTGGCGCCGACGAGCCCGGTGATGCCGGGTCCGAAGGCGATCTGGAGGTCGTCGAACACCTCGGTGCCGTCCGGCCAGGCGAAGGACAGGGAGGTGCAGGTGATGGAGGTGGGGGACGCTGACATGAGTGCCTCGCGGTTGCTGGATGCGGTCGGGGGTACGCGTACGGGACACCGCGAGGCGACGACGATCCACATCGGAGGAGAGCGAGAAGAAGGCCCCGCACCCAAGGACGGCTCGAACACCGAGGTCGCACGCTGCGCACACGCGGGCCGGACAGATCACGGATCCGGCTGTGTGTGACGCGGTGTCTCAGACCTCAGACGAGCAACGTCCTTCTCCATTCGACGGCAACAGAACCGCTATGCACCGTAGGGGCGGCCCCGTGGGCTGTCAAAGGATTAACGCGCCCCCGACGAACCAAGACGAACCAAGGAGACCTTGTGCCGAACGGTCCGCTCTCGTTGCCCGCCCGGCTCTACCTCCTGGCCTGGGACACCAAGAAACGGAAGATCACCGGGTCCACCCACCTCCACCACCTGGTGCGCGCCGGAGCCCTCACCGAGCTGGCCCAGCGCGGGCTGCTCGTCGACGACGACGGCATCGTCACTCCCGTGGACGCCGACTCCCGGACGGGGGACCTCGTCCTCGACGGGCTCCTGGAACTCGTGGCGGAGTCCCGGCCCCGCAGGTGGAAGCCTTGGGTCACGTCGTGGGCGAGGGTCACCCTGGACGCCGTACGCGCCCAGCTCGCCGCCGAGGGATATCTGAGGGCGGAGAAGAAGCGGGTCTTCGGGATCTTCCCCTCCGTGGAGTACGAGCTGGACCGGGTGCCCGCCGTGGAGGCCCTGCGCGCGGAGGCGCGACAGGTGCTGGAGGGACCGGTGCCCGTCGCCGACGTCTGTGACCGCGACGCGGCCCTCGTGGCCCTCGCCACCGCGGCGGAGCTGCGCACCCTCGCGTCGTCCAAGGACCGCAAGCTCCACAAGGCCCGCATCGAAGAACTCACCGAACGCGGCGGCGCGGCGGCTCCGGCCCTGCGGAAGGTCATCCAGGAGGTCCGTACGGCGGTGATCGTGGCCGCCACGACGGCATCGGCCACGGCCGCGACGACGGCGACCTGAACGGACACGGGCCGAGACACGCCCCCGGGAACGCGCGTTTCCGGGGGCGGAGGTCTTCGGGCAGGCGGGCTGCCGGGGGCCCTGGGTCTCGGGATGTGCCGGTCGGCGGTCGGCCTTCGGATGTGAGGCCTCCCGGCAGTGGTCGCATTCGGGAGGGTGGGTTCCATGTCGGGCGTGGGTCTTCGGGTGTGTGGCCGCCGGTCGGTGGACAGCCCCCGGGAACGCGGCCCCGGACGGTCGCGCGTCCCCGGGGGAGCGGGTTCCAGGACGGGGTCGGTGAGTCTGCGGGTGTGCGGGCTCCCGAACGGCCGCGCGCGTCCGGGAACGTCTGTTCCCGGACGGTCGTGCGCCGCGTACGTACATGTCGGTTTTCTGCCAGCCCCGCCGCGCCGCCCGTGTTTGGGTTTTCCTCATGACCGACACCGAGCAGCTTCGCGAGACCGCCCTCGCCTTCCGTGCCCTGCATGTGCCCGGCCGACCCCTCGTCCTGCCGAACGCCTGGGACGCGGCGAGTGCCCGGATCGTCGAAGAGGCCGGTGCGGCGGCGGTGGCGACGACCAGCGCCGGGCTGGCCTGGGCCATGGGCACGGCGGACGGGGACCGGCTGGACAGGGAGGGCGCGCTCGCGGCCGTCGCGCGGATCGCCGCCCTGGTCGGGGTGCCGGTCAGCGCGGACATCGAGAGCGGATACGCGCCCGACGCCCAGGGCGTGGGGGACACCGTCCGCGCGGTGCTCGCGGCGGGCGCCGTGGGCGTGAACATCGAGGACGCCCTCTACGCGGAGGGCGCCGGGCCGCTGCGCGCGGTGGACGAGCAGGCGGAGCGCGTCGCGGCCGCCCGTGCGGCCGCCGACGCGGCGGACGTGCCGCTGTTCGTCAATGCCCGCATCGACACGTTTCTGCGCGGCGCCGGCGGGGTGGACGAGACCCTGGAGAGGGCTGCCGCCTTCCTCGCCGCGGGAGCCGACGGCGTCTTCGTCCCCGGAACCGTCGATCCGGTGATCGTGAAAGCGCTCGTCGAGGGTATCGAGGGCCCCTTGAACATCCTGGTGGGCCCGGGAGCGCCGTCCGTCGGCGAGCTGGCCGCTCTCGGAGTGGCCCGGATCAGCGCGGGTTCGAGCATCGCGGTGGCCGCGCACTCCCTGGTCCGGCGTGCCGCGCGGGAGCTGCTGGGCACGGGGACCTACGAGACCCTGGGGACCTGCGGGACCCTGACCGGCGGGCTCGACTACGCGGGACTCAACGCCCTGATGGGCCGCGTCGGCTGAAGGTGCTGAAGGCGTGGAAGGTGTGGAACGTACCCGCGGTGTGGAACGTACCCGCGCCGCTTCAGCAGGTGCCCCGCAGGAGCTCCGCCAGATCGTGGTCCAGGTCCACCTGGAGGTGCTCCAGGCCGACCGGCACCAACTCGGTGGTCTGTCGCAGGAAGTTCCGCACCTCGCCCGAGCGGATGTGCACCACGGCGGTGCCCTCGGGGGCGTGGAACTCCAGCACGGTGCGGTCGTATCCGTACGGCCGCACCCGCACGTCGCCGTACCCCACGGAGTCGTCGAGGCCCGACACGAGCAGCTCGCGGGCGAAGGTCCAGCAGACCTCCACGCCTTCGAGCGTGGCGGGGGCGGGGAAGGTCATGCGGACGGCGAACGGGTCGGTCCGGTCGTAGTGGAGCGTGGCCGGAATGCTCGGCATCCGCGGCGCGGCGGCGACGAGGCGGGCCTCTACGGGCTGCTCGATGACGGTGGACAACGCCTTGCTCCCTTGTGACGGCTGAACTGACTCCGGGCGGATGAAGCCGGTCAATTGAAGAGACGGAAGAATGACCCGGCGCGTGCACCTCTGAGCCGAGTGACCTCTGTCACCGATGTCATGCACCGGGGAGATCCACTTTCCCCGACCGTGGTGATCTCTTTCCGTTCCGCACTCATCCGACACCGAGGAGGACACCCGGGCGGCCCCCGAGGTTCCCGCGGGAGGCCATATAGACGCCATCGGGGGAGTGGACTAGCTTCGCCCGCCATGAGGGGCTTGGGGAAGACGAGACGTACGAGCCGGACGATCGGCGTGGGACTGGGGGCGGCCGCGCTCGCCGCGGCACTCGCGGTGGCGGCACCCGCGCAGGCGCGCGATGCGGCGCACGACGAGGCGCGGACCCCGCACTGGGCGCTCAAGGACAGCGGTACGGACGTCCGCTTCCGCGGGCTGTCGGCCGTCAGCCGGGACACCGCGTGGGTGGCCGGCTCGAAGGGCACCGTGCTGCGCACCACCGACGGCGGCGAGCTCTGGCGGAACGTGTCGCCGCCCGGGGCCGCTGACCTGGAGTTCCGCGACATCGAGGCGTTCGACGCGCGCCGTGCGGTGGTCCTGGCCATCGGCGAGGGCGAGGCGTCCCGCGTCTACCGGACCGAGGACGGCGGCGCCACCTGGACCGAGTCCTTCCGCAACACCGACCCCAAGGCCTTCTACGACTGCCTCACCTTCCTCGACCGGCGGCACGGCCTGGCGATGAGCGACCCGGTGGACGGAAAGTTCCGCATCCTGTCGACCAGCGACGCCGGCCGCTCCTGGAAGGTGCTGCCCAGCGACGGGATGCCCGCCGCCCAGGACGGCGAGGCGGGCTTCGCCGCGAGCGGCCAGTGCCTGGCCGGTTCGGGGCCCCGCGATGTGTGGCTGGCCACGGGAGGGGGCGCACGCGCGCGTGTGCTGCACTCCGCGGACCGCGGGCTGACCTGGGCCGCGGCCGACACGCCGATACCCGCAGGGGATCCGGCGCGCGGTGTCTTCGCCCTCGCCTTCCGCGACCGCGTCCACGGCCTCGCGGTGGGCGGCGACTACCGTGCCGACCAGGCCTCACCGCAGGCCGCGGCGGTCACCCCCGACGGCGGCCGCACCTGGACGACCGCGGACCGGCCCCCGCCCGCCTACCGCTCCGGCGTCACCTGGCTTCCGCGCGGCCGCGCCGCCGCCCTCGCTGTCGGCCCCACCGGCACCGACCTGACGACCGACGGCGGCCGCACCTGGCGCACCCTCGACACCGGCTCGTACGACACGGTGGACTGCGCTCCGGACCTGGGCTGCTGGGCCTCCGGCGAGAAGGGACGGGTCGCGCGGCTGGAGGGCTGAGGCGTGCCGTATCGCGGCCTTCGGCGTTCAGATGCCCGGTCGGTGTCACCCACAGCGGCGCTTTCCCGGAGGGTGACGGTGTTCGGCGCAGGGGAGACGCGGATCGGGTCTTCGGCCGCGGGTCGGTGTGACGCTCAGCCGAGCGGTTCGCGGTACCGGTCGAGGCCGGGTGCCGTCTTCGTCGCGACGAACTCGGTGACGCGATACGCGCACACGCCCGCCGTGACGAACGGGTCCCCCGCGGCGATCTCCTCGATCCGCGCCCGGTCGTCCGCGACGGCCAGGATCACGCCTCCGTCGCGAGGGTTCTTGCGCCCAGAGGCGATGAAGGATCCGGCCGCGTACTGCTCGTCGAGCCAGCCGACATGGGCCTCCAGGACGGCGTCGACGGCTTCGAGCGGTGCGGTGTAGGTGAGCTCCAGTACGAACATGATCGCGAGCGTACCGCTGGCCCGTCGGCCGGATGCCGTGCCCTTCGGTGAGGGTCCGGCATCCCCGTCCGAGGCGCGGCCCGAGCTCCAACGGCGAGACTGTAAAGGAATCCTTGACATGCCTGGCACTGTAAAGGCAACCTTTACAGGTGACCGATTCCTCGCCGTCCCTCACGGCCGTGTGTGCCCTGCTCGCCGAGCAGGCGTCGGCCCTGGCGGCCTCCATGGGCAGCCCGTTGGCCCCGCCGGCCTACCTCGACCTGGTCAGTCGCGCCCAGAACATCGATGCGCTCGGGGAGCAGGTGCTCAAGCTGTGCGTCCAGCAGTCCCGCGACGCCGGTCACACCTGGCAGGAGATCGGGGACCTGCTCGGAGTCACCCGTCAGGCCGCCTTCCAGCGGTTCGGCAAACCCATCGACCCTCGCACCGGAGAACCCATGGACAAGACAGTGCGCATGACCGACGCCGCGGAACGCGCCCTCGCGATCGTCACGGCCGTCCTCGAGGACCGCATGGACGACGCCCGTCCGTCGTTCAACGCGCAGGTGCTGGAGGCGTTCACCGGCAAGGTCAGGGCCGACGGCCTGGCCACGGTCGCCGGACTCGTCGGCGCGTTCGAGGGATTCGCGCAGGGCGAGCCGTTCGTCCGGCGCGTCGGCGACCACACCGTCGTCGACATCCCCCTGAACTACGAGGCCGGTGACATGAAGGCCCGGGTCGCGTTCGACGCCGAGGAGAAGGTCGCCGGAATCTTCATCCTCCCGCCCGAAGTCCCGTGAAGCATCCGTCCACATCCGTCCATACCCGTTCACATCCGTCCGCGACCAGGGCGCGGATCCACTGACGCACGGACAGAAGCGGGCATCGGCCCGCGGCGACCACCAGGAGATGCAGTTGAGCCACGAGAGCGCGACTCCCTATGACGACGGCGCGATCCGCTGCGACGAGCAGGGCCTCACCATCCGCCGCTACTTCCCCTGGGGGGCGAAGCGGATCCCCTACACCTCGATCAGGGGGGTCACCACGCTTTCCCTGACCGGCGCGAACTCGGTGCGGAAATGGCGCATCTGGGGGTCGGGTGACCTGGTCCACTGGTGGAACCTCGATCCGCGGCGCCCCCGGAAGGACATGGCGCTCGTGATAGACGTGGGACGCCATGTGCGTCCCACGATCACTCCGGACGACCCGGATGCCGTCCAGCGCATCCTCGCCCAGCACGTCGCCGGTGGGTGATCGGGACAGCTGAGCTGCCCGGCCGGCTCGGGCCCCGCTGGAGCCGGCCCCTGCCGACTGTGTCGCCGGCCCCGTCACCAGGGATGTCCGTCACTCGCTTAGGCTCGTTCCCATCATGACGATGGTGAGGATCCCCGCGGGCTGGCCCGCCACCGAGGAGCAAGCCCGCGCCGTACAGGACGAGTTGCGCGAGCGGGTGGTGCTCGACGAGTCCGGTCCGCCGCCCGGCACCGGCCGGGTGACGGGCGTCGACGTCGCCTACGACGACGAGCGGGACGTCGTGGTCGCGGCGGCCGTCGTCCTCGACGCGGCGACGCTCGACGTCGTGGCGGAGGCCACCGCCGTCGGCCGGGTCTCCTTCCCGTACGTTCCCGGCCTGCTCGCCTTCCGCGAGATCCCGACCGTCCTGGCCGCACTGGACGCCCTGCCCTGCCCGCCCGGCCTGGTCGTCTGCGACGGGTACGGGCTCGCCCACCCGCGCCGGTTCGGCCTCGCCAGTCACCTCGGCGTCCTCACCGGGCTCCCCACGATCGGGGTCGCCAAGAACCCGTTCACCTTCTCCTACGAGGAGCCGGGCGTCCGGCGCGGCAGCACCGCACCGCTGCTCGCGGGCGCCGACGAGGTGGGCCGCGCACTGCGCACCCGGCACGGGATCAAGCCCGTGTTCGTGTCCGTCGGCCACCGCGTGGACCTCGACAACGCCTGCGCGCACACCCTGGCGCTCACCCCGAAGTACCGTCTGCCGGAATCCACCCGGCGCGCGGACGCCCTGTGCAGACGGGCCCTCCAGGAGACAACTGCCTGACGTCTGCGGACTGTTGGCCCGCCCGACGTCCCTCGCCCGCGGGTCCGCCCGATGTCTTTCCCGCGTCGGCCGGGACGGTCTGAGTACGTGTTCTGAGTACTCGTACGGATGTATGAAGCCGCCATGATCGGCAAGCTGAACCGTATGACGACGCACCGTGCCCCGAAGTCCGCCGCCGACCCCGTCCCGCCCGCCCAGCGCGCGATGACGGCCGCACTGGTCCTCGCCGTGCCGGCCGGACTCGCGTGGATGGGCGGGATGATCTACACGGTGCTCGTCTGGGCGTCGTGAGGGTCACCCACCCCTCACGCCCGCGTCGTACCCACAGGAGCCCCCGCCGGAGCTAACGCACCGCCGCCACCCGGAAGGTGATCCCCGCCGCGCTGAGCCGTTCCAGCAGCGCGTCGCCCATCGCCACCGCCGGTGTGACCTGACCGGACGTCTTCGGCAGCTCGTCCAGGGCCAGGGACAGCGCGGACTCCGCGAGCATCTTCGCGGTCTCGTCGTAGCCGGGGTCGCCACCCGAGACCTCGGTGAACACACGCCGGCCGCCGCCCTCACCCACGAAGCGCACCGAGAACCAGCTCTTCGCACGGCGTGCGGCGCTCGGCCCCTCGCCCGGCCTGATCCGGCCGGACAACCAGCGGCGCGCGGGCGGCAGCTGGGCGGCTGCGAAGACCGCGCTCACCCCGGCGACTCCGCCGAGGGCGATGGGCAACCGCTCGACGGCCGCGTAGTGGCGGTAGCGGAAGTCCGGCCCGTACCGCGCCAGGGCCCGCGCCGAGCGCTGCACGACCTGGGCGTCGATCGTGGGCAGCGGGAGGGCCCACGCCCCGACCTCCGCGGCGAACCGCGGCGCCCCCAGCGGGGCCGTGACCCGCCGCCCCATCAGGCGCGGCTCGTGGTGCCTGCGCTCCCGCGCCGCGGCCAGCATGTGCCGGCCACGGGCGAACTGGTTGAGCGCGGAGGCGAAGGTGCCGCCCGAGAACATCGCCTGGGAGCGCACGAATCCGTCCACCCGCAGTGGCACGTCCTCCGGGAGCTGCCGCACGGTGAAGTAGGCGCCCAGGTCGTGCGGGATCGAGTCGAAGCCGCAGGCGTGCACGAGCCGCGCGCCCGTCTCCCGCGCGCGTGCGTCGTGCCGGACGTACATCAGGTCCACGAACTCGGGCTCGCCGGTCAGGTCCAGGTAGTCGGTCCCGGCATCCGCGCAGGCGGCCACCAGGTCCTCCCCGTAGGTGATGTACGGGCCCACCGTCGTGGCGAGCACGCGCGCGTGGCGGGCGAGTTCGCGGACCGAGTCCGGGTCCGTCACGTCCGCCCGCAGCACACCGGGTGCGCCGCCGAGCCGCTCCCGCAGCCGCTCCAGCTTCTCGGTACTGCGCCCGGCGATCGCCCAGCGCAGTCCTTCGGGCGCATGGGCGGCCAGGTACTCCGCGGTGAGTTCCCCGACGAACCCCGTGGCTCCGAAGAGCACGATGTCGTACGCGCGGTCCGACTCGATCAGCCTGCTCATGACACCCTCCGCACTGTGGGCTGCGCTCGATCGTGCGGTGCCCGCCCGCCACGTCGTGCGCGAAGCGCCGTTGTCGGTGGCTGAGGCTAGCGTGAGGTACGAACAGTCGGACGACGAGGTCGCACGAACAGGCCGGAGGCAGCCGTGGCCGTGGCGAAAAACGCGCTGAAAAAGTGGCAGAAGGTGCGTGGGTTCGCGCTCGGCCTGCCCGGCGCCACGGAGGAGTTCCCCTGGGGCGAGACCGTCGCGAAGGTCAACAAGAAGGTCTTCGTCTTCCTCGGCCTCGACGACGGCAGCTATCCCCTGGGCATCACGGTGAAGCTCAAGGACGAGGCGGCCCACGCCCACGCGCTCACCTCACCCGGCGCCGCGCCCGCCGGATACGGCCTGGGCAAGGCCGGCTGGGTGCGCATACCCCTGGAGGAGCAAGGGGCTCCCGCGGCGGAGCTGCTGTGCGACTGGGTCGAGGAGAGCTATCGCGTCATAGCGCCCAAGAAGCTGATCGCGGAGCTGGACCGGTCCTGATGCCGAACCGGGCAGGCGCTGATCCAGGAGAGTGGCGGTGCTGATCCCTGAGCGGGGCGGTGCTGATTCTCGTCCGGGAATTTAACTAAGCGCTTGCTCGCCAGGTCTTGCCCGGAGTGGAACACGTTCTTAACATCACTGATGTCACATCAGTGGTGTCACAGTGCTGGGGACTTGATGACAGTGGCAGGAACACCGGGACACGGCCCCCTCGCCGGGGTGCGCGTGGTCGAGCTGGCGGGCATCGGCCCCGGCCCGTTCGCCGCCATGCTGCTCGCCGACCTCGGAGCGGACGTCGTCCGGGTGGACCGGCCCGGTGGCCCCGGGATCGGGGTCGGCGCGGCCTACGACACCACCAACCGCAACAAGCGGTCCGTGATCATCGACCTCAAGTCCGAGGACGGCGCGGCCCGCGTCCTCGACCTGGCCGAACGGGCCGACATCCTGATCGAGGGCTACCGCCCCGGCGTCGCCGAGCGCCTCGGTGTCGGCCCCGAGGCCTGCCGTGCCCGCAACCCGGGGCTCGTCTACGGCCGGATGACCGGGTGGGGCCAGGAAGGCCCGCTCGCCCACCGCGCCGGACACGACATCGCCTACATCGCGCTCACCGGCACCCTCGGCATGATCGGCGATCCGGACGAGCCGCCGGCGGTCCCCGCGAACCTCCTCGGCGACTACGCGGGCGGCTCCCTCTATCTCGTCGTCGGCGTCCTCGCCGCGCTCCACCACGCGCGCGCGACCGGCGCCGGACAGGTCGTGGACGCGGCCATCGTCGACGGCACCGCGCACCTCTCCACGATGATCCACGGCATGATGGCCGCGGGCGGCTGGCAGGACCGGCGCCGCGCCAACCTCCTCGACGGCGGCTGCCCCTACTACGGGACCTACGAGACCGCCGACGGCCGGCACATGGCGGTGGGCCCCCTTGAGCAGCGGTTCTACGACGAGTTCGTCGAACTGCTCGGCATCCCCGAACTCGGCCCCGCCCGCAGGGACCCGGCCCGCTGGGAGGAACTGCGCGAGGGCGTCGCCGCCCGCTTCAGGGCCCGTACGAGAGACGAGTGGACCGCCGTCTTCGAGGGCTCGGACGCGTGCGTGGCGCCGGTCCTGTCGCTGCGCGAGGCGCCCGAGCACCCGCACCTCGCCGCCCGCGGCACCTTCGTGGACCACGGCGGCATCACCCAGCCGGCCCCCGCGCCGCGCTTCTCGGCCACCCCCACCTCGGTCCGCGGCGGTCCCGCCCGGCCGGGCGCCGACACCGCGGACGTGGCCCGCGACTGGGGTGTGCCCCGGCTGACGAAGGACGGCGGCTGATGGAGCTCACCCGACCGCCCGCCCCCGGCGAGGACCCGGCACCCGTACGCGCCCTCGCGAGCCCCGGGACCGCGCTCCACGAGGGTTCCCCCGCATGACCTCCAGGAAGGCGTTTCCCGCATGAAGCGGCAGATCTTCACCGCCGAGCACGACGCGTTCCGCGAGACCGTGCGCACCTTCCTCGCCAAGGAGGTGCTGCCCCACTACGAGCAGTGGGAGAAGGACGGCATCGTCTCGCGCGACGCCTGGCGGGCGGCCGGCAAGCAGGGCCTCCTCGGACTCGCCGTGCCCGAGGAGTACGGGGGCGGCGGCACCACCGACTTCCGCTACAGCGCCGTACTCGCCGAGGAGTTCACGCGCGCGGGAGCGGCGGGTCTCGCCCTCGGACTGCACAACGACATCATCGGGCCGTATCTGACGGGCCTCGCCACCGAGGAGCAGAAGCGGCGCTGGCTGCCCGGTTTCTGCGACGGCTCGCTCATCACGGCCATCGCGATGACCGAACCCGGCGCCGGATCCGACCTCCAGGGCATCGCCACGCACGCAGAGGACAGGGGCGACCACTTCCTGCTCAACGGCTCCAAGACCTTCATCTCCAACGGCATCCTGGCCGACCTGGTGATCGTCGTCGCGAAGACGACCCCCGAAGGAGGCGCGCACGGGCTGTCGTTGCTCGTCGTCGAGCGCGGCACGGAGGGCTTCGAGCGCGGCCGCAACCTCGACAAGATCGGCCAGAAGGCCCAGGACACGGCCGAGTTGTTCTTCAACGACGTACGCGTGCCCAAGGAGAACCTGCTCGGCGAGCCGAACGGCGCGTTCATCCACCTGATGACGAACCTGGCGCAGGAGCGCATGGGCATCGCCGTCGCCGGGATCGCCGCCGCCGAACACCTGCTGGAGATCACCACTGAGTACGTGAAGGAGCGCGAGGCCTTCGGACGGCCGCTCGCCCGACTCCAGCACATCCGCTTCGAGATAGCCGAGATGGCCACCGAGTGCGCCGTCACCCGCGCCTTCCTCGACCGCTGCGTCGTCGACCACTCGAACGGCGAACTCGACGCGGTGCACGCCTCCATGGCCAAGTGGTGGGCCACCGAACTACAGAAGCGGGTCGCCGACCGGTGCCTCCAACTGCACGGCGGCTACGGCTATATGACGGAGTACCGGGTCGCACGGGCCTTCACCGACGGACGCATCCAGACCATCTACGGCGGGACGACCGAGATCATGAAGGAGATCATCGGCCGTTCCCTGCTCGGCTAACCCTCCCCGAAAGGCTTACCAGTGAGCACCGAAGCGTACGTGTACGACGCGATCCGCACCCCGCGTGGTCGCGGCAAGCAGAACGGCGCCCTGCACGGAACCAAGCCCATCGACCTGGTCGTCGGGCTCATCCACGAGGTGCAGCGGCGCTTCCCGGGCCTCGACCCGGCCGCCATCGACGACATCGTCCTCGGTGTCGTGGGCCCGGTCGGCGACCAGGGCTCCGACATCGCCCGCATCTCCGCGATCGCCGCCGGACTGCCCGACACGGTGGCCGGTGTCCAGGAGAACCGCTTCTGCGCCTCGGGCCTGGAAGCCGTCAACCTGGCCGCGATGAAGATCCGTTCGGGCTGGGAGGACCTGGTGCTTGCGGGCGGCGTCGAGTCGATGTCGCGGGTGCCGATGGCCTCGGACGGTGGCGCGTGGTTCGCCGACCCGATGACCAACCTGGCGACCAACTTCGTGCCGCAGGGCATCGGCGCCGACCTCATCGCCACCATCGAGGGCTTCTCGCGCCGCGACGTCGACGAGTACGCGGCCCTCTCCCAGGAGCGTGCCGCCGCGGCCGTGAAGGACGGCCGCTTCGAGAAGTCCGTCGTCCCCGTCAGGGACCGCAGCGGTCTCACGATCCTCGACCACGACGAGTTCCTGCGCCCGGGCACGACCGCCGACTCGCTCGCCAGGCTGAAGCCGTCGTTCGCCGACATCGGCGAACTGGGCGGCTTCGACGCCGTGGCGCTGCAGAAGTACCACTGGGTCGAGCAGATCGACCACGTCCACCACGCGGGCAACTCCTCCGGCATCGTCGACGGCGCCTCGCTCGTCGCCATCGGCTCCCGCGAGGTCGGTGAGCGCTACGGCCTCACCCCGCGCGCGCGGATCGTCTCCGCGGCCGTCTCCGGCTCCGAGCCCACCATCATGCTCACCGGGCCCGCGCCCGCGACGCGCAAGGCGCTCGCCAAGGCCGGCCTGACCATCGACGACATCGACCTCGTCGAGATCAACGAGGCCTTCGCGGCCGTCGTCCTGCGCTTCGTGAAGGACATGGGCCTGTCACTGGACAAGGTCAACGTCAACGGCGGCGCCATCGCGCTCGGCCACCCCCTCGGCGCCACCGGCGCGATGATCCTCGGCACCCTCGTCGACGAGCTGGAGCGCCAGGACAAGCGGTACGGCCTCGCCACCCTGTGCGTGGGCGGCGGCATGGGCATCGCCACGATCGTCGAGCGCGTCTGACCTTCCCAACGGATCAAGGATCTACGGAGCATCCCCTGATGAGCACTGAGCCCACCACCATCCGCTGGGAACAGGACGAGACCGGCGTCGTCACCCTCGTCCTCGACGACCCCAACCAGTCCGCGAACACCATGAACCAGGCGTTCCGCGCCTCGCTCGCAGCGATCACCGACCGCCTGGAAGCCGAGAAGGACTCGATCCGGGGCGTCGTCTTCACCTCCGCCAAGAAGACCTTCTTCGCGGGCGGCGACCTGCGCGACCTCATCCGGGTCACCCCCGAGACCGCCCAGGACCTCTTCGACGGCGGCCTCGCCATCAAGCGCGACCTGCGCCGCATCGAGACCCTGGGCAAGCCGGTCGTCGCCGCGATCAACGGCGCGGCCCTGGGCGGCGGCTTCGAGCTCGCCCTCGCCTGCCACCACCGGGTCGCCCTCGACACCTCCGGCACCAAGATCGGCTGCCCCGAGGTCACCCTCGGCCTGCTCCCCGGAGGCGGCGGAGTCGTCCGTACCGTGCGCCTGCTGGGCATCGCCGACGCCCTGCTGAAGGTCCTCCTCCAGGGCACGCAGTACAACGCGACGCGCGCCCGGGACAACGGCCTCGTCCACGAGGTGGCCGCCACCCCCGAGGAACTGCTCGCCAAGGCCCGCGCCTTCATCGACGCCAACCCCGAGTCGCAGCAGCCCTGGGACAAGCCCGGCTACCGCATCCCCGGCGGCACCCCGTCGAACCCGAAGTTCGCGGCCAACCTGCCCGCCTTCCCGGCCAGCCTGCGCAAGCAGACCAACGGGGCGCCCTACCCGGCCCCGCGCAACATCCTCGCGGCCGCCGTCGAGGGCTCCCAGGTCGACTTCGAGACGGCCCAGGTCATCGAGGCCCGCTACTTCGTCGAGCTGGCCGCGGGCCAGACGTCGAAGAACATGATCCAGGCGTTCTTCTTCGACCTCCAGGCCGTCAACTCCGGCGCCAACCGCCCCCAGGGCATCGAGCCGCGCCCGGTCCGCAGGGTCGCCGTCCTCGGCGCCGGGATGATGGGCGCGGGCATCGCCTACTCGTGCGCCCGCGCGGGCATCGACGTCGTCCTCAAGGACGTCACGGCGGACGCGGCGGCCAAGGGCAAGGCGTACTCCGAGAAGCTCTGCGCCAAGGCCGTCTCCCGGGGACGTACGACCCAGGCGAAGGCCGACGAGCTGCTCGCCCGCATCACGGCCACCGCCGACCCGAACGACCTCGCGGGCTGCGACGCCGTCATCGAGGCCGTCTTCGAGGACACCTCGCTCAAGCACAAGGTGTTCCAGGAGATCCAGAGCATCGTCGAGCCCGACGCCCTGCTCTGCTCCAACACCTCGACGCTGCCCATCACCGCGCTCGCGGAGGGCGTGGAGCGGCAGGAGGACTTCATCGGGCTGCACTTCTTCTCGCCCGTCGACAAGATGCCGCTCGTCGAGATCATCAAGGGCGAGCGCACCGGTGACGGGACACTGGCCCGCGCCTTCGACCTCGTACGGCAGATCAAGAAGACCCCGATCGTCGTCAACGACTCGCGTGGCTTCTTCACCTCCCGGGTCATCGGGCACTTCATCAACGAGGGCGTCGCGATGGTCGGCGAGGGCATCGAGCCGGCCTCCGTCGAGCAGGCCGCCGCCCAGGCCGGCTACCCGGCCAAGGTGCTCTCCCTGATGGACGAGCTGACCCTCACCCTGCCGCGCAAGATCCGCAAGGAGTCCAAGCAGGCCGTCGAGGAGGCGGGCGGCACCTGGGAGACCCACCCCGCCGAGGCCGTCATCGACCGCATGGTGGACGAGTTCGGGCGCCCCGGACGCAGCGGCGGCGCGGGCTTCTACGAGTACGGCGAGGACGGCAAGCGCGGGAGGCTGTGGCCGGGACTGCGCGAGCACTTCACCAAGACGGGGCATGAGATCCCGTTCGAGGACATGAAGGAGCGCATGCTCTTCTCCGAGGCGCTGGACACCGTCCGGCTCCTGGAGGAAGGCGTCCTGACGTCGGTCGCCGACGCCAACATCGGCTCCGTCCTCGGGATCGGCTTCCCGGGCTGGACCGGCGGTGTCCTCCAGTACATCAACGGCTACGAGGGCGCGACCGGAACCGGACCGGCCGCGTTCGCGGCCCGCGCGCGGGAACTCGCCGAGCGCTACGGGGACCGTTTCCTCCCGCCGGCGCTGCTCGTCGAGAAGGCGGAGAAGGGTGAGCGGTTCACCGACGCGTCCTGACCCCGCAACGCGCCACAAGGGGCGGTTGTCCGAAGCGTGTTGCGGGATCGGAACGTGCCCTGCCGGCGCGGTCCGAACGGCAGCACCGGGGTGACGTGCCGCTGAGCGGTATGAGGGACTTGCTCCACGGGGGCGGGCACCGGACGCTGACCGGCGAACCGGTACCCGCCCACGCCGAGGAGCCCCCATGGGTCGCCGTCCCGCCCTCGCTCTGCCGGACATCCTGCGCGGCGAGGGCGTGGACCGCGTCTTCGGCAACCCCGGCACCACCGAACTGCCCTTCCTGGCCGCCCTCGCGGAGGCGGAGGACGCGCCGGAGTACGTCCTCGGCATCCACGAGGGCGCCGTCGTCTCCATGGCCGACGGCTACGCCCGCGTGACCCGGCGGCCCGCCTTCGTCAGCCTGCACCTCGCCGCCGGGCTCGCCAACGGACTCCTCGGTCCGCTCAACGCCCGGCGCTCCCGCACCCCGTTGGTGGTGATGGCGGGCCGGCAGGACCGCCGCCACCTCCAGCAGGACCCGATGCTGTCGGGCGACCTCGTCGGGCTGGCCCGCCCCGCCGTCAAAGCGGCCGTCGACGTCCAGCCCCGGCTTCCCGACCACGCACCCGTTGTACGCGGGCATGCTGTCCCCGCGCCACGAAGCCGTCCGCGAGGCGCTCGCGCCGTACGACACCGTCCTGATCGCCGGGGCGCACGCGTTCACCCCGCACCACTACAGCGCCGGCCCCGCGCTGCCGCCGGGCGTCACCGTCGTCCAGCTCGACTCCGACCCGGACGAGACGGGCCGCAACTTCGCCGCCGACCTCGGCCTCGTCGGCGCCCTCGCTCCCTCCCTCGACCGGCTGGCGGACCTCCTGCGCGACCGGGTGCCCGCGGGGAGTCGGAGGACGCGCTGAGCCTCGCCGAACTGGCCTGCGCACCGGGCTGCCCAAGCCGAGCGCACACCGGCTGATCGGCGAACCGGTCCGGCTGGGACTCCTCGAGCGCGCCTCCGAGGGCCGCTACCGCATCGGGCTCGCCCTCTTCGTCCTCGGCCGATCGGCGCCGTCCGCCCGGGAGTTGCGGGACGTCGCCCTGCCCTACCTCGGCGATCTGCGCGAGGAGACCCACGAAAACGTCCACCTCGCCGTTCCCGACGGGCCCGACACCCTCTTCCTGGAGAAGATCACCGGCGCCGTGCCACCAGCGGCCGTGCGACCTCGTCTCCACCCTCCTGCACGTGGTCGACGAGGGCAGCGGGTTCCTGACCGGCCAGACCCTCAACGTGGCAGGCGCATCGGCCTGCTTGTGAGCACCGACGCCACCGGGGCGGGGCGGGATCAGGACCCGGATTCCTTGAGCCACTCCCGCAGCTCGTCCTTCAACGAGCGCTGGAACGAGGTCAGCAGCGCCTGTACGACCAGCGGCTGCATGTGCGCCGACAGCGACTTCACCGCGGCCACGGACTCCCGTTCGCCCACGGCGTCGCGCAGCAGGACGGACAGTTCGTGGGCCGCCGCGCGCGAGTGCTCCAGCAGGACGGTCCGCGCTGCGAGGATCGTCTCGTCCGCGATCGGTACGTCCAGGAGCTCCACGCCGAGCTTCAGCAGCCCGGGGTCCAGCCGGACCGAGTCCCCTGTCCGCTCGATGACGCTCATCGCGGCGAGCCGCTCCAGGTCCGCGTCGCCGAGCGGCCGGCCGGCCCGCCGCTCCAGCTCCTCGCGGGTCATGTCCTCCATCGCGTCGGGTGCCCAGGAGGCCACCACGGCACGGTGGATGGCGAGGTCGCGCGCGCTCAGACCGGGCGGCAGGCGTGTCAGATGGCGCTCGATCGCGGCCAGCGTCATGCCCTGGTGCCGCAACTCCTCGATGAGCGCGAGCCGGGCCAGATGCTCCTGGCTGTAGTGGCCCACGCGCCGGGGGCCGATCACGGGTGGCGGCAGCAGGCCCCTGGCGCTGTAGAAACGGACCGTACGGACCGTGACGCCCGCCCGCGCGGCCAGCTCGTCGACCGTGAGCGTCGGCTCCTCGGTGTCCGTCGTCATGGCAGGTCCTCGCCTCTCGCGTCGTGCGGCGCGCCCATGGTGCACGGTGACGGCGCGGTGCAACAGTATTGCTGTCCCACCAGTGTTGTGAAAGCTTCCGTCCAGGAGCGGCGCGGGCTCGGACCGCTGGCGAACAGTGCCGTGCCCGGCACATCAGGAGATGTGCCGGGCACGGGTGCGTCGGGTTGGCTTTACACGCCCGTCGCTGTCACATCCGCCGAGTAGACCAGCGCGACGCGATGGTTGTACTGGATGGTGTACATCTGCTTGGCGCCGATGACGACCGCCCCGGACGTGAAGTAGTCGTCGGTGTTGGCCGGCGGCCGGGTGGCGACGTACAGCTGGCCAGCGGGAACCGTGTAGTAGCTGATCGGTGCCTGCGTGGAAGGAGACAGCCCCGCGGGGTATTCCGCCTGGTCGGGGTAACTGGAGCCGTAGACCGCCACCGGCGTGGTGCCCACGGCGGAGACCAGCGTCACGTCGTGCGCGGGCGTGGTGTTGACGCCGTCCGGGTTGTAGAACCAGACCTCAGTGCCGCTGTACCAGATGGCGGTCCAGTCTCCGTCGACGCCCGCCACCACGAACTGCTGTCCGGCCTGGGCGGTGGACCCCCAGTCGCTGATCCGGTCGGTGCCCGCTCCGCCCTGGTGAATGGCCTGATCGCCGAAGAGCGGGGCGGTGTCGCTGGGCGCGGTGCGCAGGAAGACGAAGTTGGAGGACTGCTGCTGACTGGTGCAGGCGGGAGTGGCGCCGGTGGGGTCGTCACCGGGGCAGATCTGCAGGGTCTGCTGGTTCTCGGTGAAGCCGGGGGTGATCGTCACCGCCGAGCCGACCGGCCCGACGCCGTGCTCTCCCGTCACCGGGGCGCCGAGCAGGCTCATCAGGTGCTCCCAGTCCCAGGAAGTACCCGGGTCCCAGTGCATGCCCGCGACGAGGCTGGACTTGGGGCCGGCGACATTGTCGTGGCCGATGATGTGCTCACGGTCCAGCGGTATGCCGAAGCGGTCCGAGAGGTACCGCACCAGGGACGCCGTCGCCTCGTACTGCGCCTCGGTGTACCAGGTGCCTCCGTGCGCGGCGTATCCCTCGTGCTCGATGCCGATGGAGTGCAGGTTCGTCGAGTAGTTGCCGGCGTGGAAGGCGATGTCCTTGGTCGGCACCATCTGCGTCACCGCGCCGTCCGAGGACCGCATCACGTAGTGCGCGTCACTGCCGCCCGCACTCTGGAACGTGTCGATGGCCGACTGGTACGACGACTCGGTGTCATGGATGACGATGGTGTCGATCCGGATGCCGTTGTCGGGCCGGTTGGAGACCTGGCCGTTGGACGCCGCCGCCGGCACGAACGTGCACGAGACCTCGGGCGGGCACTCGGTCGCCGCGGACGCGGCGGCGCCGGTCAGGGAGAGCCTGCTCAACTGCCCCGTGGCGACGCGGACCTTGCTGTCGGCGCCCATCGACACCCGCTGGCCGTCCTGGGTGGTGCGCGTGGCCCCGGTCCTGATGGTGGCGAAGACGCGGCCGGCGAACGCCGTGGCGCCGCGCTTCTGCGTCGATCCGCTGTAGCGGGCCACCGCGCCGTACCACTGGCCGGCGTCCGAGGGCCGGCCACCGGACACGGCCTGCTGGTAGGAGGCCAGAAGCGCGGCACCGCCCGCGATGTTGGCGGCGGGGTCGTCGCGCAGTTCGGCAGGGGTCAGGCCGGTGAGCCTCGCCGCGGCCTTCAGCGTGTGCAGGGCGGGGTCCTTCGCCATCTCGCCGAGATCCGCCCGCCCCACCGCCCCGGCCGGACCGGCGGCCAGCATCGCGGGAGTGACGTCGGTGAGGTGCATCGGGCCGTAGCCGCCGCTGGTGCTCATCCGGCCGGAGTGGGCGTCCCACGCCGACTCCTGGTACGCCACGGCGAGCAGCACCTCGACGGGGACGTGGTACTTGGCGGCGGCGGCCACGAAGGCGTGCTGCCGTGTGTTCGGTCCGGACGGTACGGGGGTCCCGGCCTGTGCGGCCGTCGGAACCAGGGCGGTCAAGGCTCCCGCGGTCAGCGCGCCCGCGGCGGTTAAACCGATCAGCCGATACCGTGACACGCGCTTCTGGGTAGCGGTGTCCGATGCCTTCTTCGTCTTCACGTGTTTTCTTACTCCAGGACAAAATTGGGGAAAATTCGGGAACCGCTACGGCGGGCGCCACCCGAAGAAATTTACTAATGCAATAATGCGCTTCGTGTCGAGGCGTCAAAAGTTGCTGAGAAGATACGCTGGAACCATATGTTCGGCGAGCTTCCATGTGCAAGGCGTCCTTTTCGGCAGTGCACCGTAGCCGCGGACAGAACACGATGACACGGACGAGCCGGGACGCATTAGGGCAGTGTGTGTTCGGGTTCCTTGCGGAGACCGGTTTCACGTGTGCGGGCCGACAGGGCCGACAGGTTACGCGCGGGATGAGAGCTTCGCGCTCCCCATGCTTTCCCGATCGGTGGGTCACCCGAACGGAAGCGGGAACAGGCGAAAGGATTGCCTGCGGCGGCGTCCCCGCCGGTCCCGTGTCGGTGCAATGCAATCCCTGTGACCGTGATCACTTCCGCCGTGACGTCCGGTGTCCATTTCGGCATGTAATGATCCTCTCGATTTTCCGTTATTCTGACGGCCGATAACCGCGGCACACGCCGGTCGAGGAGAACTCCCGGGGTGCGATGCCGGTCAGGCGTGGAGGGGCGTCCGAGGAATATGAACAAGCGCAGAGTGTGGGTCACCGCCGCTGCCGTGACGGCGGGGCTGACCGGTGTCGCCGTCTTACAGGGCTTCTCAGGGGGATCCGCGGGAAACGACGCCGGCCAGGACAAGCCGGTCACCGGACCGGTGCGGGCGCACGTGCGCTCCGCCGCCCTGCGGGTCGACGGCGACCACGCCGGGATTCCCCGGCGCGACACCGCCCCGTTCAGTCTGGTGGGCCTGTCCTGGACGAAGCCGACCGCCGATCTGCCCGGCAGGATCGAAGTACGTGCCCGCAGCACCAGTGGCGGCACATGGGGATCCTGGACGTCGCTGGACGTCGGAGGCCGTGGCGCGGCGGCGGAGGAGAGCCGGCGCGGCGCCACCGAACCGGCCTGGGTGGGCCCGTCGGACGGCGTGCAGGTGCGTGTCGACGGCAAGGGTTCCGCGCTTCCGGCCGGGCTGCGACTGGAGATGGTCGATCCGGGTGAAGGCACCGCGGCCAGGGGCCCGGCCCCCGTCGCGTACGCCACTGACGATCCCAGCGCCGAGGTGACCACGCCCGCGCCCGACGCGACGACCACCGCGCCGGAGGAGGGTCAGACCACCTCCGCCCCGCCGGTGGAGGACTCCCCGTCGCCTTCGCCCTCGGACAGCGCATCGAGCGGCGCCCCGACGGCGACGGACACCCCCAGCGCCTCCGTCAGCGCCTCACCCACCGAGACGGTGCCGCCGGCACCGGCGTCGACGGCCCCGAAGCCCGTCATCGTGACCCGGGCCCAGTGGGGCGCCGACGAATCGATGAACGACGAAGCGCCCGGCTACGGCACGGAGATCAAGGCCGTCTTCGTCCACCACACCGTGGACGCCAACGACTACAACTGCGCCGACTCCGCCGCCATGGTCCGCGCCATCCGCGCCTATCACGTTGTGAGCAACGGGTGGAAGGACATCGGCTACAACTTCCTGGTGGACAAGTGCGGCACCATCTTCGAGGGCCGCAAGGGCGGTGTGGACCTGCCGGTGGTCGGGGCCCACAATCCGGGCTTCAACACCAACACCACCGGCATCGCCGTCCTCGGTGAGTACACCTCGATCGACGCTTCCGCCGCCGCCAAGGCCTCGGTCGCGCAGATCGCCGCATGGAAACTCGGCCAGTACGGCTACGACCCGACCGGCAAGGTCGACCTGACGGCCGGTATAGCCAACGGCAAGTTCGCGCTCGGCCAGACCGCGTCGTTCTACCGCGTCTCGGGCCACCGCGACGGCTACTCCACCGAGTGCCCCGGCGACAAGCTGTACGCCTCCCTCCCCGAGATCCGCGCCCTGGCCGGCGGCCCCGTCACCGGGCTCGCCCTCAAGCCCTTCACCGGCGCAGGTGTGTCCGGCACCACCGCCTACACCAAGACCTCCCTCACGGTGAACTGGACGGCGACGACGCCGTCGGCCTTCATCCGGCGCTTCGATGTGCTCGTGGACGGGAAGGCCGCCGCGACCGGCGGGCCGACTGCCACCTCGGCCCCGCTGACCCTCACCCCGGGCAGCCACACCCTCGCGGTGCGCGCCACACACATCTCGGGGAAGACCACCGTGACGCCCAACTCCACCGTCGTCGCCGAGACCACCGCGCCCTCCTTCACCACCAAGCCGTCCCTCTCGCTGCGTACCGGGACCGTCGACACCACCGCCGTCCCCGTGACGTTGAGCTGGAAGGCCGCCGACAACAGCGCGCTGAAGGAGGTCCGCCTCACCAAGCCGGCCGCGCACACCTACGGACCCACCGTCATCAGCGCCGCGCTGACGGCGAACTCCGGTACGGCCGGCACCTGGTCGATGACCGCCTACGACTACGCAGGCAACACCGCCGCCGCCTCCCTCACCGCCACCCCGACGATCCTCCAGGAGACGTCCGCCACCCGCACCGGCACCTGGACGACCAAGTCCTCCAGCAGCTACCTGGGCGGCAAGTCCTACAGCAGCACAGCGAAGAACGCCTCCCTCACCTGGAAGTTCACCGGCCGCTCGGCGGCCTGGGTGGTCTCCCGCGCCACCGGCTCCGGCCAGGCTGTCATCTACGTCGACGGCGTCAAGGCCACCACCGTGGACATGAAGTCGGCCACCACCTCGTTCCGCCAGGCGCAGTGGACGAAGACGTGGTCCACGAGCGGCACCCACACGGTCAAGATCGTCGTCGTGGGCACCTCGGGTCGCCCGACCGTCACCACCGACGGACTCGTCTACCTCAAGTAGCAGCCCCGAGCCGAGCGGCGCGCCCAACGCGCCGCTCGGACTCCGGGGGAACGGTCCGGGGTCCGTTGTCGGTGGTGGCCTCTACGACTGACCGAGGCGACCACGCAGTGGCGCCCGGTCGGGGTCGTGTCGGTCAGGCGCGCGTGCGACCGCGGTGTGATCGGCGTGACGAGACGGGGGCAACGAGAACAGCGCGACGAGACCTGTGCGTCTCGGCTCGGCCTGTTTCGGGTGGCGTGCGGATGGCGGGGTTGCGGAAGTTTCTGCAACTCCTTGCCGTGGTCCGTCGGGGCCTGCTTGACTCGCTGCTCGCGTCCGAGAGGGAGAGTCATGAGCCGCGACATCGACGTCCTCGTCCTGGGCGGTGCGGGTGTGGACACCATCGTCCACGTCCCCGAACTGCCGCTTCCCTACGCCGACAGCTACATGATCCGTCCCGGCATCGAGAGCCGGGCCGGGCAGACCGGTGACTTCGTCGCGCTGGGCCTGCACGCCCTCGGCCTGCGCACGCACCACCTCGACATGCTCGGCGACGACCCCGAGGGCGACCTCGTACGAGCCCTGCACCGCGACCGGGGCATCGCGCTCACCGAGGTCCCCCAGCCCGAGGGAACCAAGCGCGCGGTCAACCTCGTCGGCCCCGACGGGCGCAGGCTGTCCCTGTACGACGACAGCCGCTCGCGCGAAGGGGACCGGCTGCCCGAGAAGACGGTACGGGACCTGGCCGCGGCGAGCCGGCACGCCCATGTGTCCATCACCCACCCGTGCGCCTTCGCCCTGCCGGCCCTCAGGGAGGCCGGGGTGACCCTCTCGACCGACCTGCACAACTGGGACGGCGAGAATCCGTACCACGAGCCGTTCGCGTACACTGCCGACGTCGTGTTCGTCTCCACCACCGCTCTCGCCGACCCCGAACGCACCATGCGGCGGATCGTGGAACGGGGCCGGGCCGAGGTGGTCGTCGCCACAGCCGGCGCCGAGGGCGCCTACCTGCTGGCCGGTGACGAGCTGACCCACGTCCCGGCGGTCCCGCCGCGTACGCCCGTGGTCGACTCGAACGGCGCCGGGGACTCCTTCGCCGCGGGCTTCCTCTACGGCCGCCTGACCGGCGAACCGCTCCGGATCTGCGCCCTGTACGGCGCGGTGGCCGGCGCCTACGCCTGCACCGTGCCCGCGACCCGGGCAGACGCCATCGGCCGCGACGAACTCCTGTCCCAGGTGGCCGAGTTGGAGGAAAACGTCACCCGTCGCTGAACCGGCCGCCCGCCGACGCGCGCCCGCCGGTTGCTCGCGGCTGACGCCCACCCGCCATCGGCGCGCGGCCGGAGTCCGAGCCGTCGCCCGCCCCACCGGAGGCGCCCGCCCGTCCCCGACGGGGGAGGGCGGGCAGGGGGTGAGCGACGGAGACCCCGTCGGCCGGTCGGCCGGCGCCTCAGCCGGAGTGGACCGCATCAGTTGCGGCGATCTTCTTCCAGGACTTCGGCCGGGCCACGGCACCCTTCGCCGCCGAGGCGGGGGCGACTCCCACGCTCCGCGCCGCGGGCGACGCCGGCTTCGAAGGCTGGAACAGCCAGGTGTCGAAGAGCGCCGCGAGCGACGTGCCGGACACCCGCTCGGCGTACTTCTGGAAGTCGCCGACCGACGCGTTCCCGTACGCGTGCTCCTTCGGCCACCCCTTCAGGATGGCGAAGAAGGCGTCGTCCCCGACCTGGTTGCGCAGCGCCTGCACCGCCAGCGCGCCCCGGTCGTAGACCGCGAGGTCGAACTGGTTGTCAGGACCCGGGTCCCCGGGCGCCACGGTCCAGAAGGCGTCGTCCGCCGGATGCGAGGCGTACACGTAGTCCGCGAGCTCCTGCGTCGTGCCCTCGCCCTCGTGCTCCGACCACAGCCACTGCGCGTAGCGCGCGAAGCCCTCGTTGATCCAGATGTCCTTCCAGCCCTTGAGCGACACGTCGTCGCCGTACCACTGGTGCGCCAACTCGTGGACGACCACGGAGGTGTTGGAGCCGTTCGCGAACTGCCGAGGGCTGTAGTACACCCGGGTCTGGGTCTCCAGCGCGTACCCGGTGGTGGTGTTGGGGACGTATCCGCCGGCGGAGCTGAAGGGATACGGCCCGAAGTAGCCGCTCAGCCAGTCGACCAGCTCTCCCGTGCGCTCGACACTGGCGCGCGCCGCCCCGTCGTTGTCGCCGAGGTCCTTGCTGTAGGCGTTGACGACCGGGACGCCGCCCTCGGACGTGCTGGTCGTGATGTCGAACTTCCCGACCGCGAACGTGGTCAGATAGGTGGCCTGCGGCTTGTTGGACCGCCAGTTGTAGCGGGTCCAGCCGAGGCGTGAACTCGTGGACTGCAGCGTGCCGTTGGAGATCGCCTGCGTGCCGTCCGGGACGGCCACGGATACGTCGTACGTCGCCTTGTCGAGCGGGTGGTCGTTGCTCGGGTACCACCACCACGCCGACTCGGGCTCGTCCGCCGCGACCGCCCCGTCCGGGGTGCGGTGCCAGGTCGAGAAGCCGTACGCGCTCTTCGTGGACGGCACTCCGCTGTAGCGGACGACGACGGTGATCGCCGTGTCCTTGGCCAGTGGCGCGGCCGGCGTGATCTCCAGCTCGTGCTGACCCGAGGTGGCGAACGACGCCTTCGCGCCATTGACCCGGACCTCGCTCACGTCGAGCAGAAAGTCCAGATCGAACCGGGACAGGTCCTGCGTGGTGGTCGCCAGGAGGGTGGCCGTGCCCTCCAGTTCGTCCGTCCGCGGCTGGTACGTGAGCCGCAGGTCGTAGTGCGAGACGTCGTATCCGCCGTTGCCGTAGGCCGGGTAGTAGGGGTCGCCGATGCCCGGTGCTCCCGGTGTGTAACTTGCCGCCGATGCCGGGATCGCCAGCAGCAGGGAGGCGGCGAGGGCGCCCGGGGCGATGAGTCTGCGGTGCACGTCAAGCTCCAAGTCGTCGGGGCGTGAAGTCGGTCCGGAGCCTATTCAGTCCCGGTGGCCCCAGTCATGTCCACGGCCACCCCTGTCACACGATCGCCATTCGGCCGACATGAGTCATCCAGCCCCATGGGTCTTTCATCTGCCCTCTGTCGCACGGGAGTTGACCGGGGTACGTTCCGCGCATGCCGATACCAGTGCGCCGCATGCGCTTCATGACCTGGAGATCGCTCGCGACGGCGGCCGTTGCCGCCCTGATGGCCGCCTTCCTCGTCCCGGTCGCCGCACACGGCGCCCCGCGGGAGAGCGCCCCGGTCTATTCGTACGAGAACGCGATCCGTGAGTCCGTCTGGGTCGACACCGGTCTCGACGGTGACAGGGACGGAAAGAGCGACCGGGTCGCCGTCGACATCGTCCGCCCCCGCGAACTCGCCGGGCAGGGCCGCAAGATACCCGTGATCATGGATGCCAGCCCGTACTACTCCTGCTGCGGGCGCGGCAACGAGAGCCAGGTCAAGACGTACGACGCGAACGGCCACGTCGTCCAGATGCCGCTGTTCTACGACAACTACTTCGTGCCGCGCGGTTACGCCTTCGTCGGCGTCGACCTCGCCGGTACCAACCGCTCCGACGGCTGCGTCGACGTGGGCGGCCGCTCCGACATCCAGTCCGCCAAGGCGGTCGTCGACTGGCTGAACGGCCGCGCCAAGGGCTACACCACCCGCACCGGCGCCGCCACGGCCAGGGCCACCTGGACCAACGGCAGGACCGGCATGATCGGCAAGAGCTGGGACGGCACCATCGCCAACGGCGTCGCCGCCACCGGCGTCAAGGGCCTGAAGACCATCGTGCCGATCAGCGCCATCTCCTCCTGGTACGACTACTACTTCGCCAAGGGCGCCCCGCTCTACGACTCCGGCCCCGACTGGCTCTCCGGCTACGTCGACAGCCCCGACGCCCAGGCCAAGTGCGCGGCCGTGCAGCGGAAACTGGTCGACGGGGCGCCGCGCACCGGCGACTGGACGTCACTGTGGACCGAGCGCGACTACGTCAAGAACGCCGCGAAGGTGAAGGCCAGCGTCTTCCTCGTCCACGGCATGCAGGACCTCAACGTCCGCACCAAGAACTTCGGCCAGTGGTGGGACGCCCTCGCCAGGAACGGTGTCGAGCGCAAGATCTGGCTCTCCCAGACCGGCCACGTCGACCCCTTCGACTTCCGCCGCGCCGCCTGGGTCGACACCCTGCACCGCTGGTTCGACCACGAACTCCTCGGCTACGACAACGGCATCGACCACGAGCCCATGGCCGACATCGAACGCCACCCCGACCAGTGGGCCACCTCCACCGTCTGGCCGCCCCGCACCACCAGCGCCACGACCCTGCGTCCGGGCACGGGCGCGCAGCCGGGCGTCGGCACCCTCGGACTGCGTGGCGGGTCCGGAACGGAGACCTTCACCGACGACCCGCGGCTGAGCGAGACCGACTGGGCCGCGCACATCGACCGGCCGACTCCGGACAAGGCCGGCTTCACGACCAAGCCGCTCACCCATGACCTGCGGATATCCGGCTCCTCCAAGGTGACCGTCACCGCCACGCCGACCACCTCGACGGCCCATCTCTCGGCCGTGCTTGTCGACCTCGGCCCGGACACCATCCGCGACTACGCGGGCTCAGGCGAGGGCATCGCCACCGTCACCGACCGCACCTGCTGGGGCGCGAGCACGGCCGGCGACAGCTCCTGCTACCAGGTGACCGAGGCCGCCAAGACCGACGTCGACTACACCGTGATCAGCCGCGGCTGGGCCGACCTCGGCAACTACGCCTCGGACCAAGGCGTCCCGCTCACGCCGGGTACGGCGTACACCATCACGCTGGACCTGGCGGCCACCGACCACGTCGTCCCGAAGGGCCACCGGCTCGCGCTGATCGTCGCGGGCACCGACAAGGATCTGATCGACCCGCCCTCCAGCACCCCGGCCCTGGCCCTCGACCTGTCCCGCACCTCGGCCCGCGTCCCCCTGGTGGGCGGCGCGGACGCGTTCTCGCGGGCGACGGCCGGGTCCACGGCGGCCCCGGCCGTATCCGTCCTCGACGGCGTACGCGACCCCCGCACCGCGCTCCGCGTCCCGGGGGAGGACCACTGACCAACTGATCCGCTGTTCCACTTCCCCGGTGAGGGGAACGGACCCGGGCCGCGGGGATTGCTGCGGCGGACCCGCCGCGGACGGAGTTCAGACGGAGGCGGTCGGACCGACGAGTTCGGCCGCCTCCCGCGCGCACCCCCACGCCACGGTGACCCCGGCACCTCCGTGACCGTAGTTGTGCACCAACACCCGCCCGTCCGGCCGGACTTCGCGCTCAAGCCGGACCGCGTCGCGCACCGGCCGCAGCCCCACCCGGTGGCCGAGCACGCGCGCCCCGGCGATCTCGGGGCGCAGTGCCGCGCACCGCTCGACGATCTCCGCCGCCACCTCCGGGTCGGGGACCCGCGACCAGTCGTCGTCGTCCGTGGTGCCGCCGAGGACCAGCCGGTCCGGCTGCGGGAAGACGTACGTGGTCGTCCCGGCCGCCGGGTCCGTCGAGACGAGCCACTCACGGATCCCGGGGTTCTCGACGAGCACGAGCTGCCCGCGTACGGGCCGTACGGCCGGATCCGGGACGAGATCGCGGGCCCCGAGGCCCGCGCAGTTCACGACGACCGCCGCCTTCGGCTCCGTGAGGTCCGTCACCGTCCGCTCCTCGACCGTCCCGCCCGCCCGCAGCAGCCGTTCACGCAGCCACCGCAGATGCGCGGGCATGTCGATCAACGGCAGCCGCGCCCGCAACGCGGTCCCCGGGTACTCCTTCGCCGTCGCCGCGCGCAGTCCGGGTACTCGGTCCGCCCAGGACCCCAGCTCGTCCAGCCGCGTCTCGCCCATGACTCCCTCGACCAGACGTACGCCACTCTCCTCGGGCCGCGCCGCCAACTCCTCGTAAACGGAGAGGGATACGAGTGCCCACGCGCGGGCCAGCGTCTTCGGCTCGATGCGGTACGGCCACCACAGCGCCCCCGCAACCGCCGAGGTGGTCCGCTCGGCGGGCTCCCGCGCCCACACCCGGACCCGCCTGCCGGCCTCGGCGATGACCACGGCCGTCGTCAGGCCGACGACTCCGCTGCCGACCACGATCACATCGCCGCTACCGGGCTGGTTCATGCCGGGACGGTAGCGGAATCCGTCCTGCCGTGGTCGTATCACTCTCCGTCTG
Source organism: Streptomyces sp. NPDC042002 (assembly GCF_055588305.1). NCBI lineage: Bacteria > Bacillati > Actinomycetota > Actinomycetes > Kitasatosporales > Streptomycetaceae > Streptomyces > Streptomyces sp. NPDC042002. The sequence goes on from NZ_JBVJCT010000004.1 coordinate 476,061, forward strand.
GGGATACTCACAGCATGTCTGCCGAGTACGCCACGTTCGGCCTGGCACCGGCGATGCGTGCCGGTGGAGTCCTCGCCAACGGTGACTACCAAGTACACCGGGACTTCGTCGACTTCATCGTCGACGGACGCCCGCTGCTGTTCCAGCTCTCCGATCTCGACGCCGTGTCCCCGCTCGCCTCCGACGTACCGCCCGCGATCTTCACCGCGCAGGTGCGCGGCCTGCTCCTGGAGGCCGACGCCCCGCTCGAAGGGGGCAGGTACGTCATCTACGGCTGTCCCGAGTGCGAGAGCATCGAGTGCGGTGCCGTCACCGCACTCATCGAGCGGGCCGGCGACGACTACGTCTGGCGGGACTTCGCCTGGCAGACCGGAGAACGGGCCGACCTGGAACGCAACGGCTACCACGGCATAGGGCCGTTCCGCTTCCACGGCCGCGAGTACCGCGGCGCGCTGACCTCCCTGCTCGACGGTGACGCGGGTTCCCGCCGCCGCGTCCTGCTGATCGGCGCGCGGGGCGCCGTCTTCGCGAAGCCGGCCGCCGCCCTGCGCGCCGTCGGCATCGGCGCCGACATCGCCCGCGACGCCACGGGGGTCGCAGGGGTCGCGGCGGACGAACTGCGCACCTACGGCGCGGTGGTGTTCGGCCGGGCCGTCCCCGAGGCGGAACGGGCCGCCGTACGCGAGTCCTTCCGCGGCGCGGGCGTCGATGTCGCCCACGTCGAGGGCCTCGCCCCGATCGTTCCGCTGCTGGTCGCGCAGATCGAGCACGCCCTGGACCGCAGCCCCCGGGAGCTGCGCCGGCTCACCCGCCTCGTCGCCGCCCACGACGAGGCCGGAGTCGAGGTCACCTCCACCTGCCGGGTCCGGCTGACCGCGTACCGCCTGGACCGCCTCTCGCGCACCCGCGCGCACGACGTCTTCGACGGAATCCTGGAACCCGGCCACCACCGGATCCCGCTGGAGGCCAGGGCGATGAAGGGGGAGTCGTTCATCGTGGCCAGGACGTCCGGCAGCGTACTGGTGGCCGCGATGCCGCACTGACCGACGGCCCCGCGGTCCAGGTGGAGCGGCGGCCCTGGTGCGTCGGAGTGCCGGTGGCCCGGTGACCCTGGATGGCGGGCCCCGGAGATCGGCGGCGCGGGGGGACCCCGGGGGCCGTTAAAATCGGCTTCCTGATGACTGCCACTCTCGTCGCCAAGAACCTCACCGCCGGACACGGCGACCGCGCGCTCTTCGCCGGACTCGACCTCGTCGTCGCGCCCGGCGACGTGATCGGGCTCGTCGGCGCCAACGGCGCGGGCAAGTCCACGCTGCTGCGGCTGCTCGCCGGCCTCCTCACCCCGGAGGAGGGCGAACTGCGGCTCTCCCCGCCGTCCGCGACCGTCGGGCACCTGCCCCAGGAGCCGGAGCGCCGCGAGGGCGAGACCGTGCGGGACTTCCTCGCGCGCCGCACCGGCGTCGACGAGGCCCAGCGGATCATGGACGAGGCGACGCAGGCGCTCGTCGACGGGGCGCCGGGCGCGGACGACGCGTACGCGACCAGCCTGGAGCGCTGGCTCGACCTCGGCGGCGCCGACCTCGACGAACGCGCCGAGGAGGTCGCCGACTCCCTGGGGCTCGGCGTCGGTCTCGACCAGCTGATGACGTCCCTGTCCGGAGGCCAGGCGGCCCGCGCCGGACTCGCCTCCCTCCTCCTCTCCCGCTACGACGTCTTCCTGCTCGACGAGCCGACCAACGACCTCGACCTGGACGGTCTGGAGCGCCTTGAGCGTTTCGTCTCCGGACTGCGCGCCGGGACCGTCGTCGTCAGCCACGACCGCGAGTTCCTCACCCGCACGGTCACCAAGGTCCTCGAACTCGACCTCGTACAGCAGCAGATCACGCTGTACGGCGGCGGCTACGAGGCGTATCTCGAAGAGCGCGACACCGCCCGCCGGCACGCCCGCGACGACTTCGAGGAGTACGCCGACAAGCGCACCGCCCTCGAAGGCCGGGCCCAGATGCAGCGGGGCTGGATGGACAAGGGCGTCAAGAACGCGCGGCGCAAGGCGAACAACGACAACGACAAGATCGGCCGCAAGTTCCGCAGCGAGGCCAGCGAGAAGCAGGCCGCGAAGGCCCGGCAGACGCAGCGGATGATCGAACGTCTCGATGTCGTCGAGGAGCCGCGCAAGGAGTGGGAGCTGCGCATGGAGATCGCGGCGGCCCCGCGATCGGGCGCGGTGGTCGCCACGCTGCGGGACGCGGAGGTACGGCGCGGGGACTTCGCCTTCGGTCCGGCGACCCTCCAGATCGACTGGGCGGACCGGGTGGCCGTCACCGGCGCGAACGGCGCCGGCAAGTCGACCCTGCTGGGCGCGCTGCTCGGCCGGGTCCCGCTGTCCGCCGGTCACGCCACGCTCGGCTCCGGTGTGGTCGTCGGCGAGGTCGACCAGGCCCGCAAGCTCTTCCACGGCTCCGAGTCACTGCTGGACGCGTTCGGCGCGGCCGTCCCGGACACCGAACCCGCCGAAGTCCGCACGCTGCTGGCCAAGTTCGGCCTCAAGGCGGACCACGTCCTGCGTCCGGCGGCCACCCTCTCCCCGGGAGAACGCACCCGCTCGGCGCTGGCCCTCCTCCAGGGCCGTGGCGTCAACCTGCTGGTCCTGGACGAGCCGACCAACCACCTCGACCTCCAGGCCATCGAGCAGCTGGAAACGGCCCTGGAGTCCTACGAGGGCACGCTGCTGCTGGTCACCCACGACCGCCGCATGCTGGACGCGGTCCGCACGACCCGCCGCCTGGAAGTGGCGGACGGCAAGGTCACAGAGCACTGAGACCCGTCACGGAGGGGCAGCTGCCGTTGTAGGCAGCCGCCCCTCCGCACCAGCCACCGAGGGCAGCCGCAGCCCATGCTTTCGCCGAGGGAGAGCCGCCCCTGTCGCCTTTCGCGGGGAGCCGCCGCCCATCGGCTGTCACCGAGGGCAGCCGCCCCTCCGCAGGCGTCCCCGAGGGCAGCCGTCGCCCGCAGGCTTTCGCCAAGGGAGAGCGCTCCCGTCCGCTTTCGCCGAGGGGAGCCGCCAGCCCCTCCTGTGTCAGCCCCGGCCCCGCTTGGGGTCGGTCAGGCCCGCGCGTCGCAGGGCGTCCGCCATGGCGCTGTTCGCCGGCGGCGGCGCCTGACGGGAGCCGCCCCCGGTGCCACCCCCCGCACCGCCGCCGCGGCCCTGCCGCTGCTGCCCACGCTGCTGGGGCGGCCGCCCGCCCCGCTGGGGACGGCCGCCGTCCTCGGCCGCCGGGGCCGCCGCCTCGTCGTCCAGCCGCAGCGTCAGCGAGATCCGCTTGCGCGGGATGTCGATCTCCAGGACCTTCACCTTGACGATGTCGCCGGACTTCACGACGTCCCGCGGGTCCTTGACGAACGTCTTGGACATCGCGGAGACGTGCACGAGCCCGTCCTGGTGGACGCCGATGTCCACAAAAGCGCCGAACGCGGCCACGTTCGTCACGACCCCCTCCAGGACCATCCCGGACACCACGTCGGAGATCTTCTCCACGCCGTCCTTGAAGGTGGCCGTCTTGAAGGCGGGCCGCGGGTCACGCCCCGGCTTCTCCAGCTCCCGGAGGATGTCCGTGACGGTCGGCAGACCGAAGCTCTCGTCGACGAAGTCGGCCGGCTTCAGCGAGCGCAGCACACCCGTGTTGCCGATCAGCGACGCGACCTCGCTGCCGGCCGTCTTCACCATCCGCCGCACCACCGGGTACGCCTCGGGGTGCACGCTCGACGCGTCCAGCGGGTCGTTCCCGCCCCGGATCCGCAGGAAGCCCGCGCACTGCTCGTACGCCTTGGGGCCCAGCCGTGCCACGCCCTTGAGCGCCGTACGGGAGATGAAGGGGCCGTTGGCGTCGCGGTGCGCCACGATGTTCTCCGCGAGGCCGGAGGTGATGCCGGAGACCCGGGCCAGCAGCGGGGCGGAGGCGGTGTTCACGTCCACGCCCACGCCGTTCACACAGTCCTCGACCACCGCGTCCAGCGAACGGGACAGCTTCACCTCGGACAGGTCGTGCTGGTACTGCCCGACACCGATCGACTTCGGGTCGATCTTCACCAGTTCGGCCAGCGGATCCTGGAGCCGGCGCGCGATGGAGACGGCGCCGCGCAGCGACACGTCCATGTCGGGCAGCTCCTGGGAGGCGAACGCGGACGCCGAGTACACCGACGCCCCCGCCTCCGACACCATCACCTTGGTGAGGTTCAGCTCCGGGTGCTTGGCGATGAGCTCACCGGCGAGCTTGTCGGTCTCCCGCGAGGCCGTGCCGTTGCCGATCGCGATCAGGTCGACCGCGTGCTCCTTGGAGAGCCGGGCGAGCTTGGCGACGGCCTCGTCCCACTTGTTGGCCGGGACGTGCGGGTAGATCACGTCCGTGGCGACGACCTTGCCGGTCGCGTCGACGACGGCGACCTTCACGCCCGTACGGAAACCGGGGTCCAGGCCCAGTGTCGCGCGCGTGCCCGCCGGAGCGGCGAGCAGCAGGTCCCGCAGGTTCGCCGCGAAGACGTTCACCGCCTCGTCCTCGGCGGCGGTGCGCAGCCTCAGCCGCATGTCGATGCCGAGGTGCACGAGAATGCGGGTGCGCCAGGCCCAACGGGCGGTGTCCGTCAGCCACTTGTCGCCGGGCCGGCCGCGGTCGGCGATCCCGAACCGGTGGGCGACGATCCCCTCGTACGACGAAGGCCCCTCGGTGGCCTCCTCCGGCTCCAGGACGAGATCGAGGACGTCCTCCTTCTCGCCGCGCAGCATGGCGAGGATCCGGTGCGAGGGCAGCTGCTTGAAGGGCTCGGCGAAGTCGAAGTAGTCGGCGAACTTGGCGCCCGCCTCCTCCTTGCCCTCGCGCACCTTCGCGGCGAGCCGCCCGCGCACCCACATGCGCTCGCGCAGCTCACCGATCAGGTCGGCGTCCTCGGAGAACCGCTCGGTCAGGATCGACCGGGCGCCGTCCAGAGCGGCCTGCGGGTCGGCGACGCCCTTGTCGGCGTCGACGAAGGCCGCCGCCGCGGCGAGCGGGTCGACCGACGGGTCGCCGAGCAGGCCCTCGGCCAGCGGCTCGAGACCCGCCTCGCGCGCGATCTGCGCCTTCGTGCGCCGCTTCGGCTTGAACGGCAGATAGATGTCCTCAAGGCGCGCCTTCGTCTCGGCGGCCCTGATCTGCGCCTCGAGCTCCGCGCTGAGCTTGCCCTGCTCGCGCACCGAGTCGAGGATCGCGGCCCGCCGGTCCTCCAGCTCCCGCAGATAGCGCAGCCGCTCCTCGAGGGTGCGCAGCTGCGCATCGTCGAGCATCTCGGTCGCTTCCTTGCGGTAGCGGGCGATGAAGGGCACCGTCGAACCGCCGTCGAGCAAGTCGACGGCGGCCTTGACCTGCCGCTCCCGTACGCCGAGTTCCTCGGCGATCCTGCCTTCGATGGACCCTACGAGGGGTGTCGTCACGATCCCGTACCGCCTTCTCCACTGAGGTTGCGCGGCAATTGTGGCAGGTGACACCGACAACGGGGGCTCAGGGCGGCACTCGACCGGGTCGCGTGCCGCGGGCCGGGACCGTTTCGCGCTCCCGGCGGGCGGAGCCGGGAGCGGTTGGGCCTCCTCAGCCCTTGCCGATCATTCCGTCGGGGAACGCGCCGGCGGCGAACGCGGTCATCAGCAGGCCCTTGGCGATCTCGGTGAGGCGCTCCACCCCGGCGGCGCCCAGGTGCTCGTAGGGGGCGCGGTCGAGGCGGTCCGTCCGGGCCTCGATGTCCTGGCGCAGGGCCGTACCGGCCGGCGTCAGCTCGCCCTCCGCGTCGAGCAGCCCGCGCTCCCGCAGCCGCCCGGACGCCGCATCCCAGTCCTGCCGGGACCAGCCGCGCGTGCCCAGCACCCACCTGGGGGCCATGCCCTTGCCGGTCGCGGTGTGGCTCACCAGGGCCTCCACCGGGTCCAGCTCCGCGTCGAGCAGCGCCGCGAGGTGACCGTCGCCGCGGTGCTCGCGCAGCAGGGTGGCGGCGTGCCAGAGCGCCAGGTGCGGTGCCTCGGGGACGGGGAGGTCCGCGTGCGCGGCGTACAGCGGGCGGGCGGCCGTGCCGCAGGCCTCGGCGGCCCGCAGGGCGAGTTCGGCGGCCTCGGCCACCTCCTTGGAGGCGATGAGGTCCTCGCCGAGCAGCCGTGTGAGTGTCGCGTCCACGGCGCGCAGGCGTGCCGCGAGCACCGTCTCCGGAGAGGCCGTCCGCCAGACCGCGGGCACGTGCTCGGCCACGAGTCCGTGCCGGAAGTTGAAGAACGTCGCCGTCACCGTGCCCGCGCCGACCGCGCCCAACGCGGCGGCCCGCACCGCGAAGTACGCGGTCCGGTCGTTCTCGATGCCGACCGCGGCCAGCTCACGTCCCAGATCGGGCGAGAAGTAGTGCGTCGAGTGGAGCGGATTGAGGACGTTGTGGCAGCGCCGCCCGGCGCGCTCCGGCAGTGAGGGAGTCATACCCCGCACATTACCGACTGGTTGGTATGCCGTGAACAGCGAGACCCGCGATGGCGGGAAAGGCGGGATTCTCGTCATCGCGGCCAGAAGCGCGCCGGTCGGGAATCGGGACATGCGAACCGTCCTGATCGCCCTCTTCGACGGCGCGCGGAGCCTCGACGTCACCGGCCCCCTGAAGGTGTTCGCGGGCGCCGACACCTACCGCGCCGGCTCGTACCGCATCGGCACGGCCTCCCCGGACGGCGCCCCGGTGCGCTCCTTCAGCGGCCTCGTCCTCGTCCCGGACCGGGCGCTCGCCGACGCGCCGACGCGCACACCCTGCTGGTTCCCGGCGGCAGCGGCACCCGGCGCCCGGATCCCCTCCTGATCCACTGGCTGCGCGCCCACGGTCCGCGCGCCGAGCGCCTGGTCTCGGTGTGCACCGGCGCCGGACTGCTCGCGGCGGCGGGCCTTCTCGCCGGCCGCCGCGCGACGACCCACTGGGCCTACTCGCCCTGCTCGGCCGGATCGCCGGAGACGAACACGCCCAGGCCGTCCAGCTGTTGACCGGGTACGACCCACAACCGCCCTACGGCGCCGGGTCCCCGGACAAGGCGCCCGCGCACCTCGTCGAGGAGTTCCGGAGCAAGAGCCGTTTCCTGCTCGTCTGGCCGCCGATGCCGCCGGTTTCACACCCGTTGAGCGGTCGGCGAGCCCTCACGGGGTCCACGTGAAGTGCGGCTGCCGGCGGTCCAGGAAGGCGGCGACGCCCTCCGCGGTGTCGCCGCCGGCGCGTGCCTGTTCCGCCCAGTGAGCGTCACGGTCGGTGCGCCCGTTCGCGAACTCCTTCGCCGCCGCCTGCGTCAGCAGGGAGCGCGCTGCCAGGACACCGGTGAACTCCGCGACCCGCTTGTCGAGTTCGCCCTCGGACAGCACCTCGTCCACCAGACCGGTGCGCAGCGCGCGTTCGGTGTCGATCAACTCGCCGGAGAAGAGCAGGTACTTGGCGGCGGACGGACCCACCAGTGCCGCCAGCCTCCGGGTGGAGGAGGCCGGATAGACGATGCCGAGCTTCGCCGGAGTCACCCCGAACAGCGATCCCTCCTGCGCGAACCGCAGATCGCAGGCGGCCGCGAGCTGGGACCCGCCGCCCACGCAGTAGCCGCGAATCGCGGCCAGCGTCGGCTTCGGGAACGCGGCGAGGGCCTCCTCGGCGAGCACGGCGAGACCCTGAGCCTCGTCCGGGGAATCCCGCAGCGTCGAGATGTCGGCCCCGGCGCAGAACGTGCCGCCCTCACCGGTGAGCACGAGAGCGTGCACATCGGCGCGAGCGCTCAACTCGTCCAGCAGAGGCGGCAGAGCGCGCCACATCCCCGTCGTCATGGCGTTCCGCTTGGCGGGGTGATGGATGACGACGGTGGCGACCCCGTCGTCGACGTGATGCAACAGCTGCGGCTCCATGCACCGGATGCTATCCGCAGCCGCCGGCCGGATTCCGATCATGGTCTCGGGCCGTTTCCCGGGCGACGGAACCGCGGGGAACGAATCGGGTCGGACGAGGGGCAAACCCGTACAACCCGAATAGTTTCGGAAGTCGCCACCAAAAGGCCAGGAGTTGTCGCAGAATCGGCGGTGTCGTACGTCGGCGATCAGGAATCATCGATAATTGCTGACTTCTGTTCAGTCAACCGGTACGGACCAGTGCATTACCAACACTCGACGTGTGGTGACAATCGAGCGCAAGGGTGGCGACCGGACGATGGAGAACCTCGGGCGGGGGTCCGACCCGAGCCCCGAAGGCGGAGGCGCGACTCCCGGCGTCAGATTGCCGGGACCGCTGCCGTACGAGGGGGTGTGGCGGTTCACCGCCGCCGCCGTCGACGCCTCGGTGCCGCAGGCGCGGCACGCCGTCCGTGATCTGCTGGTCCGCCAGGGGGTGCCGGTCGCGGACGATGTCGTTCACGGACTGCTGTTGATCGTCTCCGAACTGGTCACGAACGCCGTCAAGCACGCGGCACTTCTGTCGCCGATGCTCGCGGTGGAGGTCGCGGTCGGCGCCGAGTGGGTCCGGGTGTCCGTCGAGGACAACCACCCCTACCGCCCGACCGCTCTGGAGGCCGACCACGGGCAGACCGGGGGCCGGGGCCTGCTGCTGGTGCGTGAGGTGACCCGGGAGTTCGGCGGAGTGTGCGACGTCGAGCACACCGCGGACGGCGGCAAGGTGATCTGGGCCGCCCTGCCGCTCGCTCCGAGCGTGTAGCGGACCGGCTACCAGCCCGCGGACGGGCCCGTCAGCTCCCGGATCGCCGGACGGGCCGCGTCCAGCACGGTCATGAACCACGCCGAGAAGGGGTCCTCGGCGTGCCGCTCCGCCAGCTCGGCGGCGGTCACGAAGGCCGTCGAGCCGACCTCCTCCGGGTCGGGCCGCAGCACCGACTGCACCATCCCGACGAAGAGGTGGTTGTACTCCTGCTCCACCAGGCCGGACTCCGGGTCCGGGTGGTTGTAGCGGACCGTGCCCGCCTCGGCGAGCAGGGTCGGCGACACCCCGAGCTCCTCGTACGTCCGCCGGGCCGCCGCCGCGAAAGGTCCCTCGCCCGGGTAGGGGTGGCCGCAGCAGGTGTTGGACCAGACACCGGGGGAGTGGTACTTGCCGAGGGCGCGCTGCTGCAACAGCAGCCGGCCCTGTTCGTCGAAGAGGAACACCGAGAACGCTCTGTGGAGCTGTCCCGGGGCCTGATGGGCCGCGAGCTTCTCCGCCGTACCGATCGTGTTGCCGTCCTCGTCGACCAGTTCCAGCAAGATCGCTTCAACGGTGCCGTTCGACGAACTGTGCGTCGCGGTGGCAGGTGTGATCGGCATACCCATCCTTCGCATCGGTCTTCAAGCCCCAAGTCTGCCGTACGAAACCGGCACTCCCGGCACTTCGCGGCTCCGCATGTCCCGCCCCGGGGAGCCCCGAGCGGAAAGTGCGGCCGACCCGTGTCGGACGCCGGAAGCGGCCGGACACCTGATCGTGCCCGGTGTCACCGGCACGGAATCGCCGGGAGGGGGGTCGGACAAGTGTTCGGGTAGCCGGTCGAAACGGCACCGGACGGCCACCGGCACTCGCGTGGCCGCCGGAACGGCCGATGCCGTCGAGGGTGCCGGAACAGGCACCGGCGCCCGCGCGGTCACCGGCCGGTCAGTGGCAGAGTTTCGCCTCGTGCTCCGCGTGTCCGCTCGGCTCCAGCTGGAACGTGCAGTGCTCGACGTCGAAGTGGACGCCGAGGCAGCCCTGGAGTTCGTGCAGGACCTTCTCGTGGCCGATCGCGTTCAGGACGTCCGAGCTGACGACCACGTGCGCGGAGAGGACCGGCATGCCGGACGTGATGGTCCAGGCGTGCAGGTCGTGGATGTCCTCGACCCCGTCGAGGGCCAGGATGTGAGCGCGTACGTCCGCCATGTCGACCCCCTTGGGCGCCGCCTCCAGGAGCACGTCGAGCGTCTCCTGCAGCAGCTTCCAGGTGCGCGGGACGATCATCAGCGCGATGGCGATCGAGGCGATCGGGTCCGCAGTCTGCCAGCCGGTGGTCATGATCACCACCGCGGCGACGATGACCGCCGCCGAGCCCAGCGCGTCCGCCGCCACCTCCAGGAAGGCACCGCGCACGTTCAGGCTGTCCTTCTGCCCGCGCATCAGCAGCGTCAGCGAGATCGTGTTGGCGACCAGACCGATCACACCGAACACGATGGTCAGTCCGCCGTTGGTGTCCGCGGGCGTGATGAAGCGCTGGATCGCCTCGACGAGCACATAGCCGCCGACGACGAGCAGCAGCAGACAGTTGGCGAGCGCGGCGAGGATCTCGGCCCGCGCCAGGCCGAAGGTGCGCTTCTCGCTCGGCGGGCGCGCCGCGAAGTGGACCGCGAGCAGGGCCATGCCAAGACCCAGCGCGTCCGTCGCCATGTGCGCCGCGTCCGCGACGAGCGCGAGCGAGTCGGCGAGCACACCGCCGAAGATCTCGACGACCATGACGGTGAGCGTGATCGCCAGCGCGACACGCAGCCTCCCGCGGTACGCGGCTGTCGCCGTACCGGTCGGGGGAGCGCCGTGCGCGTGCCCGTGGTCGTGCCCAGCCCCCATGAAAGCCCGCCTCCTGTTTTCCGCTCGGTCACCCCAGTCAACTACGGGCGGGGGGTATCGGGCAACGCGGCACTGAACACCGTTGTCATATGCTCTGACCTGCGGAAACGATCCGCAGGTCAGAGCGGCGCCGAGAGTGGCGCCGGTAAGATCATGTGACGCTGGTCTCCGGGTGGTGCAGCAGCCAGCCCCGCCACGCCGACTCCACCATCTCGCGTACCTCGCGCCGCGCGCTCCAGTCCAGCCGCTCGGCGGCCAGGGCGGCCGAGGCGACCGCGCGCGGGGCGTCACCGGGGCGGCGCGGCTCGACGACCGGCTCCAGGGTGCTCCCGGTGACCTCGGAGACGAGCGCCAGGAGCTCCCGCACGGAGACCCCCTCGCCGCGCCCGATGTTCACCGTCAGATCGCCGCTCGCGTCGCCGGCCAGCCGCCGGGCCGCCGCGAGATGCGCCTCGGCGAGGTCGGCGACATGGATGTAGTCGCGTACGCAGGTGCCGTCCGGCGTCGGGTAGTCGTCGCCGAAGATCCGGGGGGCCTCGCCGCGGGTGAGACGGTCGAACACCATCGGGATGATGTTGAAGACTCCGGTGTCGGCGAGCTCCGGCGAGGCCGCGCCCGCCACGTTGAAGTAGCGCAGGCACACGGTGGCGATGCCGTGCGCCCGGCCCGTCGCCCGGACCAGCCACTCGCCGGCGAGCTTGGTCTCGCCGTAGGGGCTCATCGGGGCACAGGGGGTGTCCTCCGTGATGAGGTCCACATCGGGGTTGCCGTAGACGGCCGCCGACGAGGAGAACACGAAACGCCTGACGCCCGCCCCGGCGACCGCCTCCAGGAGCGTCGCGAGGCCGCCCACGTTCTCCTGGTAGTAGCGCGTCGGCTCGGCCACGGACTCACCGACCTGCTTGCGCGCGGCGAGGTGCACCACACCCGTCACCGCGTGCTCCGCCAGGACCCGCTTGAGCAGATCCTCGTCCAGTGACGACCCCTGGACGAGGGGAATGCTCTCCGGAAGCCGGTTCTGTACGCCGGACGAGAGGTCGTCGAGGGCGACGACGCGCTCCCCGGCCTCCGCCATCGCCCGCGCCACGTGTGCCCCGATGTATCCGGCTCCGCCTGTGATCAGCCATGTCATGGACGACCACCCTATGCGGGTCCGGCGCCGGGTCCGCCGGGTCCCGCTCGCGGGAGCCTCGCGGGGCGCCGTGCGCGATGCCGGGAATGCGCCGGTGTGCGAAGCCGCGCTTGTGACCCGGGCCCGGAATCCCTGATGATGATCGCGGCGCCCGCTGGACAAAATCGGCTGATCGGGCCGTGAACGGGTGGTGAACGCCCGCTTCCATTCATCCGATAGCCTCTGCCGACATGCCGCCGGGGCCGCCGCCGTGGACCGGGGGCCATCCCATCACGCACACGCCGGGCGCCAGGCCGCGCCGGCACTCAGGGAGTGAGTTCGCTGCCGACCGCCATCCTCACCGGCCAGCCGGTCCCCGGATCGTCGCTCGAAGGCGATCTGCGGTCGCTCGGCTTCGACGTGGGTCTCGCCTCCGACGCGGGCGAGACCGAGACCCTGCTCGCCGCCGTGCCGGCGAACGAGCGGGTCGCCGTCGTCGACGCCCGCTTCGTCGGGCATGTACACGCCCTGCGCCTCGGTCTCACCGACCCGCGCTTCGCGGCCTCCGCCCTTCCCGGCGCCGTATCCGTACAGCCCGAGGCCCGGCGGGCGCTGACCCGCGCCGTGACCCGGGAGACCGTGGCCGCGGGCAACGCGGCCGTCGCCACCGAGGACCTCGCCGATCGCCTCGGCGCGGCACTCGACGCCGACGACCTCGCCGTGTACCGCCCGGAACTCGGCACCCTCGTCGCCGCCGTCCCCGCCGATCCGCAGGAGCGCAACGAGGTCCGGCAGGCCGTCCTGGCCGTCGACGACGAGGCCGTACGGCTGCGCAGCGCCGTCAAGGCCCGCGACGGCTTCTTCACCACGTACTGCATCAGCCCGTACTCGCGCTACATCGCCCGCTGGTGCGCCCGCCGCGGTCTGACCCCGAACCAGGTCACCACCGCCTCGCTGATCACCGCGCTCATCGCCGCGGGCTGCGCCGCCACCGGCACCCGCGCCGGCTACGTCGCGGCCGGTCTGCTGCTCATGTTCTCCTTCGTCCTGGACTGCACGGACGGACAGCTCGCCCGCTACTCCCTCCAGTACTCGACGCTCGGCGCCTGGCTGGACGCGACCTTCGACCGCGCCAAGGAGTACGCCTACTACGCGGGCCTCGCGCTCGGCGCGGCCCGCGGCGGCGACGACGTGTGGGCGCTGGCGCTCGGCGCGATGATCCTGCAGACCTGCCGGCACGTCGTGGACTTCTCCTTCAACGAGGCGAACCACGACGCCACGGCCAACACCAGCCCCACCGCGGCCCTGTCGGACAAGCTCGACAGCGTCGGCTGGACGGTCTGGGTGCGCCGGATGATAGTCCTGCCCATCGGCGAACGATGGGCGATGATCGCCGTTCTCACAGCGCTGACGACTCCCCGTATCACCTTCTACGCACTGCTCGCCGGCTGCGCCTTCGCGGCCACGTACACCACGGCGGGCCGGGTGCTGCGCTCGCTCACCCGCAAGGCGAGCCGCACGGACCGCGCGGCGCAGGCCCTGGCCGACCTCGCGGACAACGGTCCGCTCGCCGAATACGCGGCCAGGTGGCGCAGCCCCAACACGCGGTTCTACGCCGGTTCGCCGCTGCTGTACGCGGTGATCGGTGTCCTGGTCCTCGGCAACACCCTCGCCTCGGGCGACTCCTGGCTGATCGTCGGCGGTGCTGTCGCCTACGCCGTCACCTCGGGCCTGGCCCTCTCCCAGCCCCTCAAGGGCGCCCTCGACTGGCTGGTCCCCCCGCTCTTCCGCGCCGCCGAATACCTCACCGTTCTCGTACTGGCGGTCGACGCCGACGTGAACGGAGCACTTCCGGCGGCTTTCGGTCTGGTGGCCGCGGTCGCCTACCATCACTACGACACGGTGTACCGCATTCGCGGAAACGCCGGAGCCCCCCCGCACTGGCTGGTGCGGGCGATCGGCGGGCACGAAGGCAGGACGCTGCTGGTCACCGTCCTGGCCGCGCTGCTCACCGCCGCACAGTTCAAGGTCGCGCTCACGGCGCTCGCCGTGGCCGTGGCGCTGCTGGTGCTCGTCGAGAGCATCCGCTTCTGGGTGTCCTCCGGGGCACCCGCCGTACACGATGAAGGAGAACCCGCATGATCGGCCTTGTGCTGGCGGCCGGCGCCGGACGGCGTCTGCGTCCCTACACCGACAGCCTCCCCAAGGCTCTTGTGCCGGTGGGCCCCGCGGGCATGGAGGATTCCATCACGGTCCTGGACCTGACCCTCGGCAACTTCGCCGAGATCGGCCTGACCGAGGTCGGCATCATCGTCGGCTACCGCAAGGAAGCCGTCTACGACCGCAAGGCGGCCCTTGAGGAGAAGTACGGCCTCAAGATCACGCTCATCGACAACGACAAGGCCGAGGAGTGGAACAACGCCTACTCCCTGTGGTGCGGACGTGACGCCCTCAAGGACGGCGTGATCCTCGCCAACGGTGACACCGTGCACCCGGTCTCCGTCGAACGGACGCTGCTCGCCGCCCGCGGTGACGGCAAGAAGATCATCCTCGCCCTCGACACGGTGAAGAAGCTCGCCGACGAGGAGATGAAGGTCGTCGTGGACCCCGACAAGGGCGTCCAGAAGATCACCAAGCTCATGGAGCCGTCCGAGGCCACCGGCGAGTACATCGGCGTGACCCTCATCGAGGGCGCCGCCGCCGCCGAGCTGGCCGACGCCCTGAAGACGGTGTGGGAGACCGACCCGCAGCAGTTCTACGAGCACGGCTACCAGGAGCTGGTCAACCGCGGCTTCCGGATCGACGTCGCGCCGATCGGCGAGGTCAAGTGGGTCGAGATCGACAACCACGACGACCTCGCCAAGGGACGTGAGATCGCGTGCCAGTACTGACGAGGCTCATCCCCTCGCCGGTCGTCGTCGACATCCGTCCGGGTGCCCTGGACGACCTGGCGAGCGTGCTCTCGGACCAGCGGATCTCCCACTCGGGCAAGCTGGCCATCGCGGTCAGCAACGGCTCGGGCGCGCGGCTGCGCGACCGGATCGCCCCGGCACTGCCCGGAGCGAGCTGGTACGAGGTCGGCGGCGGCACGCTCGACGACGCGATCCGGCTGGCCGACGCCATGAAGTCCGGGCACTACGACGCGGTCGTGGGCCTGGGCGGCGGCAAGATCATCGACTGCGCGAAGTTCGCCGCGGCGCGGGTCGGGCTGCCGCTGGTCGCGGTGCCCACGAACCTCGCGCACGACGGTCTGTGCTCGCCGGTCGCCACCCTCGACAACGACGCGGGCCGCGGCTCGTACGGCGTGCCGAACCCGATCGCCGTGGTGATCGACCTCGACGTGATCCGTGAGGCGCCGGTCCGGTTCGTCCGGGCGGGTATCGGGGACGCGGTCTCCAACATCAACGCGATCGCCGACTGGGAGCTGTCCAACCGGGTCAACGGCGAGAAGATCGACGGACTGGCCGCCGCCATGGCGCGCCAGGCGGGCGAGGCCGTCCTGCGGCACCCCGGGGGTATCGGCGACAACGACTTCCTCCAGGTCCTCTCGGAGGCACTCGTCCTCACCGGCATCGCGATGTCGATCTCGGGCGACTCCCGCCCGGCCTCCGGCTCCTGCCACGAGATCAACCACGCCTTCGACCTTCTCTTCCCCCAGCGCGCGGCGAGCCACGGCGAGCAGTGCGGCCTGGGCGCGGCCTTCGCGATGTATCTGCGCGGGGCCCACGAGGAGGCGGCGTACATGGCCGAGGTGCTGCACCGGCACGGACTGCCGGTACTGCCCGAGGAGATCGGCTTCACCGTGGACGAGTTCGTGCAGGTCGTGGAGTTCGCTCCGCGGACCCGGCCCGGCCGTTACACGATCCTCGAACATCTCGACCTGAAACCCCACCAGATCAAGGACATCTACTCCGACTATGCCAAGGCCATCGGTAGCTGAACTCCGCCCCGTCGTTCACCCCCCAGGGGTGAAGGACCGGCGCAGCGGTGAGCACTGGGCGGGACGCCTGTACATGCGAGAGATCTCGCTGCGCTGCGACCGCTACCTGGTGAACACCAGGGTCACGCCCAACCAGCTCACGTACCTGATGACCCTCTGCGGCGTGCTCGCGGCCCCCGCACTGCTGGTGCCGGGGATCGTGGGCGCCGTGCTCGGCGTGGTGATGGTCCAGCTCTATCTGCTGCTCGACTGCGTCGACGGCGAGATCGCGCGCTGGAAGAAGCAGTACTCGCTCGGCGGGGTCTATCTCGACCGGGTCGGCGCCTATCTGACCGACGCGGCCGTCCTCGTCGGCCTCGGTCTGCGCGCCGCCGACCCGTGGGGCACCGGAAGCGTCGACTGGCTGTGGGCCTTCCTCGGCACGCTGGCCGCCCTCGGCGCGATCCTGGTCAAGGCCGAGACCGATCTCGTCGGTGTCGCCCGCCATCAGAGCGGGCTGGCGCCGGTCAAGGAGTCCGCGTCCGAGCCCCGTTCCTCGGGCGTGGCGCTGGCCCGCAGGGCCGCCGCGGCACTCAAGTTCCACCGGCTGATCCTCGGCATCGAGGCGTCCCTGCTGATCCTGGTCCTCGCGGTCGTGGACCAGATCAGGGGCGACCTGTTCTTCACCCGCCTCGGCACCGCCGTGCTCGCCGGCATCGCGCTCCTGCAGACCGTGCTGCACCTGGTGTCCATCCTCGCTTCGAGCAGGCTCAAGTGAGCGCGGCGACGAAGGTCGGCGCGGTGATCATCACCATGGGCAACCGCCCCGACGAACTGCGAGCCCTCCTCGACTCCGTCGCCAAGCAGGACGGCGACCGTGTCGAGGTGGTCGTGGTCGGCAACGGCTCACCCGTCCCGGACGTCCCCGCGGGCGTCCGAACGGTCGAACTGCCCGAGAATCTCGGTATCCCCGGCGGCCGCAACGTCGGCATCGAGGCCTTCGGCCCCGGCGGCACCGACGTCGACGTCCTCCTCTTCCTGGACGACGACGGCCTGCTGGCCCGCCACGACACGGCCGAGCTGTGCCGCCGGGCCTTCACGGACGACCCGGAACTCGGCATCGTCAGCTTCCGCATCGCCGACCCCGAGACCGGTGAGACCCAGCGCCGCCACGTCCCGAGGCTGCGGGCCGCCGACCCGATGCGCTCCTCGCGCGTCACCACGTTCCTCGGCGGCGCCAACGCGGTCCGTACGAAGGTCCTCGCCGAGGTCGGCGGGCTCCCGGACGCCTTCTTCTACGCCCATGAGGAGACCGACCTGGCCTGGCGGGCCCTCGACGCCGGCTGGATGATCGACTACCGCTCCGACATGGTCCTGTACCACCCGACGACCGCCCCCTCGCGGCACGCGGTGTACCACCGGATGGTGGCCCGCAACCGCGTCTGGCTCGCGCGCCGCAACCTGCCCGCTCCGCTCGTCCCGGTCTACCTCGGCGTCTGGATGCTCCTGACGCTGCTGCGCCGCCCCTCGCGGGCCGCCCTGCGGGCCTGGTTCGGCGGATTCCGGGAAGGCTGGACGAGTCCGTGCGGACCCCGCCGTCCCATGCGGTGGCGCACGGTGTGGCGGCTGACTCGACTGGGCCGACCCCCGGTCATCTGACAAGCTCGACTTTGAGAGCACCCGGGCCCGACCCGGTCGCCGGTTCATGCCGGTGCCCGACCCGGCCGTGCGCATCTTGAAGACGAAAGTTTGCCCTTGTGAGTACCACACAAGACGGCGGCATCACGGTGAGCGGCCTGCCGTCACCCGACGACGGGCTGTCCGCGGCCGAAGTGGCCGCGAAGTACGGGCTCGCGGTCAGCGGTGCCCGGCCCGGACTGGTCGAGTACGTCCGTCAGCTGTGGGGACGGCGGCATTTCATCCTCGCCTTCTCGCAGGCCAAGCTCACCGCGCAGTACAGCCAGGCCAACCTGGGCCAGCTCTGGCAGGTGGCGACGCCGCTGCTCAACGCGTTCGTCTACTACCTGATCTTCGGCCTGATCCTGAAGGTCGGCCGCGGTATGCCCCACGACGTGTACATCCCGTTCCTGGTGACCGGCGTGTTCGTCTTCACCTTCACGCAGAACTCGGTCATGGCGGGCGTCCGGGCGATCTCGGGCAACCTCGGGCTGGTGCGCGCGCTGCACTTCCCGCGCGCCTCGCTGCCCGTCTCGTTCGCCCTCCAGCAGCTCCAGCAGCTGCTCTTCTCGATGATCGTGCTGTTCGTCGTGGTCATCGCCTTCGGCAGCTACCCGGGCCTGTCCTGGCTGCTGATCATCCCGGCGCTGTTCCTCCAGTTCATGTTCAACACCGGCCTCGCGCTGATCGTGGCGCGGATGGGCAGCAAGACGCCCGACCTCGCCCAGCTGATGCCGTTCGTCCTGCGCACCTGGATGTACGCCTCCGGCGTCATGTTCTCCATCAGCGCCGTGCTCGTCGGCCGCCCCGCATGGATCGTCCGCGTGCTCCAGGCGAACCCGGCCGCCGTCTACATGGACCTGGTGCGTTACGCGCTCATCGACGGCTACGGCCCCGCCCACCTGCCCCAGCATGTGTGGGCCCTCGCCGTCTTCTGGGCCGTGACCACGGCCGTCGGCGGTTTTGTGTACTTCTGGAAGGCCGAGGAGAGGTACGGCCGTGGCTGAGCCAGAGAAGAGGTCGCCCATCCCGACCGTCATCGCGGACGAGCTGCACATCGTCTACCGCGTGAACGGCGCCAGGACCGGCAAGGGCAGTGCCACCGCCGCGCTCAGCCGCATCCTCAAGCGGGGCGAGGAGCGCGGTGTGCGCAAGGTGCACGCCGTCAAGGGCGTCTCCTTCACGGCGTACCGGGGCGAGGCCATCGGCCTGATCGGTTCGAACGGCTCCGGCAAGTCCACGCTCCTGCGGGCCATCGCCGGTCTGCTCCCCGCCGAGAAGGGCAAGGTCTTCACCGACGGCCAGCCCTCGCTGCTCGGCGTGAACGCGGCCCTGATGAACGACCTGACCGGCGAGCGGAACGTCATTCTGGGCGGTCTGGCGATGGGCATGTCCCGCGAGCAGGTCAGGGAGCGCTACCAGGAGATCGTCGACTTCTCGGGCATCAACGAGAAGGGCGACTTCATCACCCTGCCGATGCGGACCTACTCGTCCGGCATGGCGGCCCGGCTGCGCTTCTCCATCGCGGCGGCCAAGGACCACGACGTCCTGATGATCGACGAGGCCCTCGCGACCGGTGACCGCTCCTTCCAGCGGCGGTCCGAGGCCCGGATCCGCGAGCTGCGCAAGAGCGCGGGCACGGTGTTTCTGGTCAGTCACAACAACAAGTCGATCCGCGACACCTGCGACCGCGTGCTGTGGCTGGAGCGCGGCGAGCTGCGCATGGACGGCCCGACCGAGGACGTTCTCAAGGAGTACGAGAAGTTCACGGGCAAATAGCCCGTTCGGCCCACCACAGGACCCACGGCCCCGCTGGAACTCTCCGGCGGGGCCCTGCGTCTGCAAAGGAAACGCCAACTCCCGTCGGCGTGAGGAATCTTGACGCCAATCGGTGTGTTGTTGTGATGTGCAGGACACCCCGGCGGAGTGTGCCGCGTTGTACAACGTAAGCTGTACCGGTGCTGAATCGCGCCAAGTAGGGCGATAATACGCGACACCCGGCACCGTCACGCTGAGCGGATCCCCGGGCGGCGTGTCCGAAATGGGCAGTGTTGGGTCGGCAGTGTAGAACGGGAGATGTGACGGCAATGGCTACGGTGACCCTCCAGCTCCGCGATGCGTGTGCCGTCCTCGCGCCGGGCGGCGAGCGGTGACCGAAGCCGGGACGGCCCGCACCGGCGATCCGGAGCGCGGCACCCTCGACAAGGCCGCGGACGAGAACTTTCCCGTGGCCCCGTTCTTCCTGCCCAGGGCCTGGCGCGACGACCTGATGGCCGTGTACGGCTTCGCCCGCCTGGTCGACGACATCGGTGACGGCGATCTCGCCCCCGGTGGCGCCGACGCCCGTCTCCTCGGCGTGTCGGCCGCGGACGCCGACGACCGCATGGTCCTCCTCGACGCCTTCGAAGCCGATCTTCACCGGGTGTTCGACTCGACCCCGCGCCACCCCCTGCTGCGCCGGCTCCAGCCCACGGTGCGCCGCGCGCGCCTGGCCCCCGAACCCTTCCTCGGCCTGATCGCGGCCAACCGCCAGGACCAGCTCGTCAAGCGGTACGAGACCTACGACGACCTGCTCGCCTACTGCGAACTGTCCGCGAACCCCGTCGGCCGCCTGGTCCTCTCCGTCACCGGAACGTCCACGCCCGAGCGGGTCCGCCACTCCGACGCGGTGTGCACGGCGCTGCAGATCGCCGAACACCTCCAGGACGTCGCCGAGGACCTCGGCCGCGACCGCGTCTACCTGCCCGCCGAGGACATGAAGCGCTTTCATGTCGTCGAAGCGGATCTTGCCGTCCCCACAGCAGGCGCATCGGTGCGAGCACTGGTTGCATACGAAGCAGAACGCGCCATGAACCTCCTGAATGAAGGCACCCCCCTCGTGGGTAGCGTCCACGGCAGGCTGAAGCTGCTGCTCGCGGGGTTCGTTGCGGGGGGAAGGGCGGCGATCCGTGCGATTGCCGCCGCCGAATACGACGTACTTCCCGGCCCGCCCAAGCCCGGCAAGCTCCAGTTGCTGCGCGAGGTGGGAGTGACTCTGCGAGGAAAGGGGTGATCCGGACCGTGGAGTCGGAACAGCACGTGTCCGCACCGGTTCTCGCCGCGTACAGCTATTGCGAGGCGGTGACCGGCCAGCAGGCCCGCAATTTCGCGTACGGCATCAGGCTTCTGCCGACGCCCAAGCGGCGTGCCATGTCGGCGCTCTACGCGTTCTCGCGGCGCGTCGACGACATCGGCGACGGCACGTTGGCGCCGGACGTGAAGGCGGTACGCCTGGAGGAGACCCGGGCGCTGCTCGCCCGCGTCCGCGCGGGCGCCGTCGCGGAGGACGACACCGACCCGGTCGCGGTCGCCCTCAGCCACACCGCCGAGTACTTCCCGGTACCCCTCGGGGGCCTGGACGAACTCATCGACGGTGTGCTGATGGACGTACGCGGCGAGACGTACGAGACCTGGGACGACCTGAAGGTCTACTGCCGGTGCGTGGCCGGGGCGATCGGGCGGCTCTCGCTCGGGGTCTTCGGCACCGAACCGGGGGCGCGTGGCGCCGAGCGCGCGCCGGAGTACGCGGACACGCTCGGGCTCGCGCTCCAGCTCACCAACATCCTGCGGGACGTCCGGGAGGACGCCGAGGGCGGGCGCACCTATCTGCCGGCCGACGACCTGGCCAAGTTCGGCTGCTCGGCCGGGTTCAACGGGCCGACTCCACCGCCCGGCTCCGACTTCGCGGGCCTCGTGCACTTCGAGGTACGGCGGGCGCGTGCCCTCTTCGCCGAGGGCTACCGGCTGCTGCCCATGCTGGACCGGCGCAGCGGCGCCTGTGTCGCGGCCATGGCGGGCATCTACCGGCGCCTGCTCGACCGCATCGAGCGCGAGCCGGAGGCCGTGCTGCGCGGCAGGGTGTCGCTGCCGGGGCGCGAGAAGGCGTACGTCGCCGTGCGCGGCCTCTCCGGTCTCGACGCCCGGCACGTCTCCCGCCGTACGGTCCGGAGGCGTGCCTGATGGACAAAATGGGCCAACGTGATTCCTCCGGCGAAAAGCGGCACGCAACCCTCCGGGGCCGGGCGGCGTCCCTGACTGAGACGGCCTGCCGTGCACCGTTCAACCATCACGGCGCGGCCGCAGGGGAGGGTGCGCGATGAGCGAGGCCGAGTCCACGGACGACTCCGGCCGGGCCGCTGCCGTGGTGATCGGCGGCGGGCTCGCCGGGATCACCGCCGCGCTCGCGCTGGCCGACGCCGGGCTGCGGGTGACGCTGCTCGAAGGCCGGCCGCGCCTCGGCGGTCTCGCGTTCTCCTTCCAGCGCGGCGAGCTGACCGTGGACAACGGACAGCATGTCTTCCTGCGCTGCTGCACCGCGTACCGCTGGTTCCTCGACCGCGTCGACGCGACCTCGCTCGCGCCCTTGCAGGATCGTCTCGACGTGCCGGTTCTCGACCTGGAGGCACCTCCCGGACGACGGCTCGGCAGGATCGGCCGCAGCGCGCTGCCCGTGCCGCTGCATCTGGCGCGCAGCCTCGCGACGTATCAGCATCTGTCGCTCGCCGAGCGTGCCAGGGTCGGCCGTGCCGCGCTCGCGCTCAAGGGCCTGGATCTCACCGATCCGGCACTCGACGCGCAGAACTTCGGCGACTGGCTCGCCGGGCACGGTCAGTCGGAACGTGCCGTCGAAGCACTGTGGGACCTCGTGGGGGTCGCCACCCTCAACGCGGTGGCCAGGGATTCCTCGCTCGGGCTCGCCGCGATGGTGTTCAAGACGGGTCTGCTGTCCGACCCGGGCGCGGCCGACATCGGCTGGGCGCGCGTCCCGCTGGGCGAACTGCACGACACCCTCGCCCGCAAGGCGCTCGACTCCGCGGGCGTGCGTACCGAGATCCGTACACGAGTCACCTCCATCTCCTCCTACGAAAACGGACGTTGGAGCGTTCAGGTTCCCGGTGAGCGCATCGAGGCCGACACGGTCGTGCTCGCCGTGCCCCAGAGCGAGGCCCACGGCCTTCTGCCGGAGGGGGCGCTCGACGCCCCCGAGCGGCTCCTGGAGATCGGCACCGCGCCGATCCTCAACATCCACGTCGTCTACGACCGCAAGGTCCTCGCCGCGCCGTTCTTCGCCGCGCTCGGCTCCCCGGTGCAGTGGGTCTTCGACCGCACCGAGGCGTCCGGGCTCCGGGAGGGGCAGTACCTGGCGCTGTCGCAGTCGGCGGCGCGGGACGAGATCGACGAGCCCGTCGCCGTGCTGCGGGAGCGCTATCTGCCGGAGCTGGAGCGGCTGCTGCCCGGTGCGCGCGGCGCCGTAGTGAAGGACTTCTTCGTGACCCGGGAGCGCACCGCGACGTTCGCCCCCGCCCCGGGCGTCGGGCGGCTGCGGCCCGGTGCCCGTACCAAGGCCCCCGGCCTGTACCTGGCCGGAGCGTGGACCGCCACAGGGTGGCCCGCGACCATGGAGAGTGCGGTTCGCAGTGGAGTCGGTGCGGCGGGCGCCGCGCTGGACGCCCTGGGCCGGCCCCGCGATCACCTCCTCGGACTCTTCGAGGAGGCGGCATGACGCTCGACCGGAGCCTGGCAGGCCCCCGCACCCCCGGTACCGCAACAAGAGGAGAGATTGTGCCCACTGTGCCCCCGGCCGAGACGGCTGCCGACGCGGTGGACGTGACCGCGCTCCTGGAGCGCGGCCGGACCCTGGCCACACCGGTGCTCAAGGCAGCCGTCGACCGTCTGGCGGCGCCCATGGACACCGTCGCCGCCTATCACTTCGGCTGGATCGACGCCGAGGGCAACCCCGCGGACGGCGACGGCGGCAAGGCGGTGCGCCCCGCGCTCGCCGTCCTCTCCGCGCAGGCCGCCGGCGCCGCCCCCGAGGTGGGTGTCCCCGGCGCGGTCGCGGTCGAGCTGGTGCACAACTTCTCGCTCCTGCACGACGACCTGATGGACGGCGACGAGCAGCGCCGCCACCGTGACACCGTCTGGAAGGTGCACGGCCCCGCCCAGGCCATCCTGGTCGGCGACGCCCTGTTCGCGCTGGCCAACGAGGTCCTGCTGGAGCTCGGCACCGTCGAGGCCGGCCGCGCCACCCGGCGCCTGACCACCGCCACCCGGGCCCTCATCGACGGCCAGGCCCAGGACATCTCCTACGAGCACCGCGACCGGGTCAGCGTCGAGGAGTGCCTGGAGATGGAGGGCAACAAGACGGGCGCCCTGCTCGCCTGCGCCTGCTCCATCGGAGCCGTCCTCGGCGGCGCCGACGACCTCACCGCCGACACGCTGGAGCGCTACGGCTACCACCTCGGCCTCGCCTTCCAGGCCGTGGACGACCTGCT
The DNA here is from genome assembly GCF_055588305.1 of Streptomyces sp. NPDC042002. Lineage (NCBI taxonomy): Bacteria > Bacillati > Actinomycetota > Actinomycetes > Kitasatosporales > Streptomycetaceae > Streptomyces > Streptomyces sp. NPDC042002. The sequence continues at coordinate 499,669 of NZ_JBVJCT010000004.1, forward strand.
CGGCATCTGGGGCGACCCCGAGGCCACCGGGAAGCAGACCTGGAGCGATCTGCGCCAGCGCAAGAAGTCCCTGCCGGTGGTGGCCGCGCTCGCCGCGGGCGGTCCCGCCTCCGAGCGGCTCGGTGACCTGCTCGCCGAGGACGCCAAGGCCAGCGACTTCGAGAACTTCTCCGAGGAGGAGTTCGCCGCGCGCGCCGCGCTCATCGAGGAGGCGGGCGGCCGTGAGTGGACCGCCCAGGAGGCGCGCCGCCAGCACGCGATCGCCATCGAGGCACTGGACGTCGTCCCGATGCCCGGGCACGTACGCGCCCAGCTCGTGGCGCTCGCCGACTTCGTAGTCGTACGGAAGAGATGATCGTTATCGGTCGAATAAACCTCGCGTAGTCGCCGGCCGGTGCCTTTCCCAAGCTTCGAACCTCGTTCGAGCGGGGGGATATCCATCCGAACGAACGCACCGGCCGACGGCGGACCCACAGCAGAGACGTACCACTGCACGAAGGGGAAGCCATGACAGCGACGACCGACGGAAGCACCGGGGCCCTGCCGCCCCGCGCTGCCTCGGCCAGCGAAACCCAGCATCAGACCACTCCCGAGGCGGCCGGGACGGTCGAGACCCGAGACGCCGCCACGCGCGCCATGGAGCGCGCCACGGACTTCCTGCTGGCGCGGCAGGACGCCCAGGGCTGGTGGAAGGGCGACCTCGAGACGAACGTCACCATGGACGCCGAGGACCTGCTTCTCCGTCAGTTCCTGGGAATCCGTGACGAGCCGACCACCCGCGGCGCCGCGCTGTTCATCCGCGGTGAGCAGCGCGAGGACGGCACCTGGGCCTCGTTCTACGGCGGTCCGGGCGAGATCTCCACCACCATCGAGGCGTACGTCGCCCTGCGGCTGGCCGGAGACGCCCCGGACGAGGCGCACATGGCGAAGGCGTCCGCGTGGATCCGCGAGCGCGGCGGCCTCGCCGCGGCCCGTGTCTTCACCCGGATCTGGCTCGCCCTCTTCGGCTGGTGGAACTGGGACGACCTGCCCGAACTCCCTCCGGAACTCATCTACTTCCCGAAGTGGATGCCGCTCAACATCTACGACTTCGGCTGCTGGGCGCGGCAGACGATCGTGCCGCTCACCATCGTCTCGGCGAAGCGGCCGGTGCGGCCGGCGCCGTTCCCGCTGGACGAACTGCACACCGACGCCCGTCACCCCAATCCGGTCAAGCCCCTTGCCCGCGTGGCCAGTTGGGACGGTGCCTTCCAGCGTCTGGACAAAGCCCTGCACCAGTACCGCAAGGTCGCGCCGCGCGCCCTGCGCAGAGCGGCGATGAACACGGCGGGCCGCTGGATCATCGAGCGCCAGGAGAACGACGGTTGCTGGGGAGGCATCCAGCCGCCCGCCGTCTACTCGGTCATCGCCCTGCACCTGCTCGGCTACGACCTCGAACACCCGGTCATGCGCGAGGGGCTGGCCTCGCTAAACCGTTTCGCCGTATGGCGCGACGACGGTGCCCGGATGATCGAGGCCTGCCAGTCACCGGTGTGGGACACCTGTCTGGCGGCCATCGCGCTGGCCGACGCGGGAGTGCCCGCCGACCACCCACAGCTCGTCAAGGCCGTGGACTGGATGCTCGGGGAGGAGATCGTCCGGCCCGGCGACTGGTCCGTCAAGCGGCCCCAACTACCGCCGGGCGGCTGGGCGTTCGAGTTCCACAATGACAACTACCCCGACATCGACGACACCGCGGAGGTCGTCCTCGCACTGCGCCGCGTCCGGCATCACGACCCGGACCGCGTCGAGAACGCCATCGGACGCGGGGTCCGCTGGAATCTCGGCATGCAGTCCAAGGACGGCGGCTGGGGCGCGTTCGACGTCGACAACACCAGCGCCTTCCCCAACCGGCTGCCGTTCTGCGACTTCGGGGAGGTGATCGACCCGCCCTCCGCCGACGTCACCGCGCACGTGGTGGAGATGCTGGCGGTCGAGGGACTCGCGCACGACCCGCGCACCCGCCGGGGCATCCAGTGGCTGCTCGCCCATCAGGAGCCGAACGGTTCCTGGTTCGGACGCTGGGGCGTCAACTACGTCTACGGGACAGGGTCGGTGGTCCCGGCGCTCGTCGCGGCGGGACTGCCCGGTTCGCACCCCGCGATCCGCCGGGCCGTGGCCTGGCTGGAGACCGTGCAGAACGACGACGGCGGCTGGGGCGAGGACATGCGCTCCTACGAGGACACCGTCGGCTGGAGCGGACGCGGCGCCTCGACCGCCTCCCAGACCGGCTGGGCGCTGCTCGCCCTGCTGGCCGCGGGGGAGGGCGACTCCAAGGCCGTGGAGCGCGGGGTGGTCTGGCTCGCGGAGACCCAGCTGCCCGACGGCTCCTGGGACGAGCCGTACTTCACGGGGACCGGCTTCCCGTGGGACTTCTCGATCAACTACCACCTCTACCGCCAGGTCTTCCCGCTCACCGCACTCGGCCGCTACGTCCACGGAGAGCCCTTCTCCGCGGCGAAGGGGGGCTGATGGACGGGCGGCCCGCACCGGACCCGCTGCTGATCGCCTGCGCGCTCGGCATCGAGCACCTCGCCCTGCGCAGCGGCGACCGGAGCGGCGCCGGCGGGCCGGTCACCGTGCTGCGCACCGGCATGGGGCCCAAGGCCGCCGGCCGGTCGGTCACCCGGGTGCTCGCCGACCCGGCGCTGTCCGCGGCGGCCGTACTGGCCACCGGCTTCTGCGCGGGGCTCGCCCCGGGCATGCACCCCGGTGACCTGGTCGTCGCCGAGGAGACCCGGGACCCGGGCGGCACCACGCCGTGCGTGGGGACCGATCTCCTGGTCAAGGAACTCGTGCGCGCCGTGCCCGGCCGCACCGTCCACACGGGGCCGCTCACCGGCTCCGATCACGTCGTCCGCGGTCACGAGCGCTCCGATCTGCTCGCGACCGGCGCCATCGCCGTCGACATGGAGTCCGCGGCCACCCTGCTCGGCGCGGTCCGCTCGGGCATCCGTCCCGTTGCGGCCGTACGGGTGGTCGTGGATGCTCCAGAACATGAACTCGTCCGAATCGGCACGTTCCGCGGTGGAATATCGGCTTTCCGCGTTCTTCGTGCTGTGCTTCCCGCTTTTTTCGAATGGCACCGTTCTTTGTCGCTCCCTCGGAGGTGAGCCGTATGGCCATGCCGCTTCGGCAGTCCATGAAGGTCGCTGCGTACCTGTTTGAACAGAAGCTCAGGAAGCGGGACAAGTTTGCCCTGCTCGTCGAGTTGGAGCCGCTCTTCGCCTGCAACCTCGCGTGCGAGGGCTGCGGCAAGATCCAGCACCCCGCCGGTGTGCTCAAGCAGCGCATGCCGGTCGCCCAGGCCGTCGGCGCGGTCCTCGAATCCGGTGCGCCGATGGTGTCCATCGCCGGCGGCGAACCGCTGATGCACCCTCAGATCGACGAGATCGTGCGGCAGTTGGTGGCCAAGAAGAAGTTCGTCTTCCTCTGCACCAACGCGATGCTGCTGCGCAAGAAGATGGACAAGTTCAAGCCCTCGCCGTACTTCGCCTGGGCCGTGCACATCGACGGGCTGCGCGAGCGGCACGACGAGTCCGTCGCCAAGGAAGGCGTCTTCGACGAGGCGGTCGAGGCCATCAAGGAGGCCAAACGCCGCGGCTTCCGCGTCACCACGAACTCGACCTTCTTCAACACCGACACCCCGCAGACCATCATCGAGGTCCTCAACTTCCTCAACGACGACCTGAAGGTCGACGAGATGATGCTCTCGCCCGCCTACGCCTACGAGAAGGCCCCCGACCAGGAGCACTTCCTCGGCGTCCAGCAGACCCGGGAACTGTTCAAGAAGGCCTTCGCGGGCGGCAACCGGCGCCGCTGGCGGCTCAACCAGAGCCCGCTCTTCCTGGACTTCCTGGAGGGCAAGGTCGACTTCCCGTGCACCGCGTGGGCGATCCCCAGCTACTCGCTCTTCGGCTGGCAGAAGCCCTGCTATCTGATGAGCGACGGGTACGTGCAGACGTACAAGCAGCTCCTGGAGGAGACCGACTGGGACTCCTACGGCCGCGGCAAGGACGACCGGTGCGCGAACTGCATGGCGCACTGCGGCTACGAGCCGACGGCCGTCCTCGCCACCATGGGCTCCCTCAAGGAGTCGATCCGGGCGGCCCGCGAGACCTTCACGGAAAGCCGCGGGTGACCCCGTGACCGCCGTCTCCCTGGGCCTGCCCGAGGTACCGGTCCGGCCGATCGCGGAGCGCCGTGTCTCGCGGCGCATCCAGGTCGGACCGGTGGCGGTCGGGGGCGGGGCGCCCGTGTCGGTGCAGTCGATGACCACGACCCGTACGTCGGACATCGGTGCCACCCTTCAGCAGATCGCGGAACTGACCGCGTCCGGCTGCCAGATCGTCCGTGTCGCCTGTCCCACGCAGGACGACGCGGACGCGCTCGCGACCATCGCCCGCAAGTCGCAGATCCCGGTGATCGCGGACATCCACTTCCAGCCGAAGTACGTGTTCGCGGCGATCGAGGCGGGCTGCGCGGCGGTGCGGGTGAACCCCGGCAACATCAAGCAGTTCGACGACAAGGTGAAGGAGATCGCGCGGGCCGCGCGGGACGCCGGAATCCCGATCCGGATCGGCGTGAACGCCGGCTCGCTCGACCGGCGGCTGCTGGAGAAGTACGGGAAGGCGACGCCCGAGGCGCTCGTCGAGTCGGCGCTGTGGGAGGCGTCGCTCTTCGAGGAGCACGGGTTCCGGGACATCAAGATCTCGGTGAAGCACAACGACCCGGTCGTCATGGTCAACGCCTACCGGCAGCTGGCCGAGCAGTGCGACTACCCGCTCCACCTCGGCGTGACCGAGGCCGGTCCGGCGTTCCAGGGGACCATCAAGTCGGCCGTGGCGTTCGGCGCGCTGCTCAGTGAGGGCATCGGCGACACCATCAGGGTCTCGCTGAGCGCGCCGCCCGCCGAGGAGTGCAAGGTCGGCATCCAGATCCTGGAGTCGCTCGGGCTGCGGCAGCGGCGCCTGGAGATCGTCTCGTGCCCGTCCTGCGGGCGCGCCCAGGTCGACGTGTACAAGCTGGCCGACGAGGTCACGGCCGGTCTGGAGGGGATGGAGGTCCCGTTGCGTGTCGCGGTCATGGGCTGTGTCGTCAACGGTCCCGGCGAGGCGCGGGAGGCGGACCTGGGGGTCGCCTCCGGCAACGGCAAGGGCCAGATCTTCGTCAGGGGCGAGGTCATCAAGACCGTGCCCGAGTCGAAGATCGTGGAGACCCTCATCGACGAGGCGATGAAGATCGCGGAGCAGATGGAGAACGACGGCGTCGCGTCCGGAGAACCGGCCGTCACCGTGAGCTGATCAGCACGGACCGAGAGGGGGCCCGACGTGACGATTCTGGAGAACATCCGGGGACCACGCGACCTGAAGGCGCTGTCCGAGGCGGAAATCGGTGAACTGGCCGAAGAGGTGAGGGAGTTCCTGGTGCACGCGGTCGCCAGGACCGGCGGTCACCTCGGACCCAACCTGGGAGTGGTGGAACTGTCCATCGGCCTCCACCGGGTCTTCGAGTCGCCGGTCGACCGCATCCTGTGGGACACCGGCCATCAGAGCTACGTACACAAGTTGTTGACTGGGCGTCAGGACTTCTCCAAGCTGCGGGGCAAGGGCGGCCTGTCCGGCTATCCCTCGCGCGAGGAGTCCGAGCACGACGTCATCGAGAACAGCCACGCCTCCACGGCGCTCGGCTGGGCGGACGGGCTCGCCAAGGCCCGCCAGGTGCAGGGTGAGAAGGGCCATGTCGTCGCGGTCATCGGCGACGGCGCGCTGACCGGCGGCATGGCGTGGGAGGCGCTGAACAACATCGCCGCCGCCAAGGACCGGCCGCTGATCATCGTCGTCAACGACAACGAACGCTCGTACGCGCCGACCATCGGCGGCCTCGCCAACCATCTCGCGACCCTGCGGACGACCGACAGCTACGAGCAGGTCCTCGCCTGGGGCAAGAGCGTCCTGCTGCGCACCCCCCTCGTCGGCAACACGATCTACGAGTCGCTGCACGGCGCGAAGAAGGGCTTCAAGGACGCGTTCGCGCCGCAGGGCATGTTCGAGGACCTCGGGCTCAAGTACGTCGGCCCGATCGACGGTCACGACGTGGGAGCCGTGGAGTCCGCGCTGCGCCGGGCGAAACGCTTCCACGGGCCCGTGCTCATCCACTGCCTGACGGAGAAGGGCCGCGGCTACGAACCCGCGCTCGCGCACGAGGAGGACCACTTCCACACGGTCGGGGTGATGGACCCGCTCACCTGCGAGCCCCTCGCGCCGCCCAACGGCCCCTCCTGGACCTCCGTGTTCGGTGAGGAGATCGTCAGGATCGGCGAGGAGCGCGCGGACGTCGTGGCCATCACGGCGGCCATGCTGCATCCGGTGGGGCTCGGGAAGTTCGCCGAGCGGTTCCCCGACCGGGTATGGGACGTCGGCATCGCCGAGCAGCACGCCACGGTGTCCGCGGCCGGACTCGCGACCGGCGGACTGCATCCCGTCGTCGCCGTCTACGCCACTTTCCTCAACCGGGCCTTCGACCAGCTCCTCATGGACGTCGCCCTGCACCGCTGCGGGGTGACCTTCGTCCTCGACCGGGCCGGCGTCACCGGCGTCGACGGCGCCTCGCACAACGGCATGTGGGACATGTCGATCCTCCAGGTCGTACCCGGCCTCAGGATCGCCGCGCCGCGCGACGCCGACCAACTGCGAGCCCAACTGCGGGAGGCGGTCGCCGTCGACGACGCGCCGACCCTGATCCGCTTCCCGAAGGAGTCGGTGGGTCCGGCGATCCCCGCGGTGGACCATGTGGGCGGCCTCGACGTCCTGCACCGGGGCGAGCGCCCCGAGGTGCTGCTCGTCGCGGTGGGTGTGATGGCGCCGGTCTGCCTCCAGACCGCCGACCTGCTGGAGTCGCGCGGTATCGGCTGCACGGTCGTCGACCCGCGCTGGGTCAAGCCCGTCGACCCGGCGCTGCCCCACCTCGCCGCCGAGCACCGGCTCGTCGCCGTGGTCGAGGACAACAGCCGGGCCTCGGGCGTCGGCGCGGCGGTCGCGCTCGCCCTCGGGGACGCCGAAGTCGACGTGCCCGTACGGCGGTTCGGCATCCCGGAGCAGTTCCTCGCGCACGCCAAGCGGGCCGAGGTGCTGGCCGACATCGGGCTCACGCCCGTCGAGATCGCCGGGCGGATCAGCGCCGGCCTGGCGATCAGGGACGAGCGGGCCAAGACCGCGTACGAGCTGTCGAAGGCCGCCGACCAGTCGGCCGAGCACGAGCCGTCCAAGGAGAAACAGGAATGACCGACCCTGCCCAGAAGGGGGAGTTCGACCTCGGCGCGCTCCTCGCCGAGCGCGGAGCCGAGCGCTACGAGCTGCACACGAAATACCTGAACCACCAACTCCCGCGCATGCTGCGCACCATCGGCTTCGACAAGGTGTACGAGCGGGCCGAGGGCGCGCACTTCTGGGACGCCGACGGCAACGACTACCTGGACATGCTCGCCGGGTTCGGGGTGATGGGCCTCGGCCGCCATCACCCCGTCGTCCGGCGCGCGCTGCACGACGTCCTCGACGCCTCGCTCGCCGACCTCACCCGCTTCGACTGCCAGCCGTTGCCGGGCCTGCTCGCGGAACGACTGCTCGCGCACTCCCCGCACCTGGACCGGGTGTTCTTCGGCAACAGCGGTACGGAAGCGGTCGAGACCGCGCTGAAATTCGCCCGGTACGCCACCGGCAGACCCCGGATCCTCTACTGCTCGCACGCCTTCCACGGCCTGACCACCGGCTCCCTGTCCGTGAACGGCGAGGACGGCTTCCGCGACGGCTTCGCACCGCTGCTGCCCGACACGGCCATCCCCCTCGGTGATCTCGACGCCCTGGCAAGGGAGTTGAAGAAGGGTGACGTGGCCGCGCTGATCGTGGAGCCGATCCAGGGCAAGGGCGTCCACGAGTCACCGCCCGGATATCTGCGCGCCGCCCAGGAGTTGCTGCACCGGCACAAGGCACTGCTCATCGCGGACGAGGTGCAGACCGGCCTCGGCCGGACCGGCGACTTCTACGCCTACCAGCACGAGGAGGGGGTCGAACCGGACCTGGTGTGCGTGGCCAAGGCGCTCTCCGGGGGCTATGTGCCGGTCGGCGCGACCCTCGGCAAGGACTGGATCTTCAAGAAGGTCTACTCCTCCATGGACCGGGTCCTCGTGCACTCGGCCAGCTTCGGTTCCAACGCGCAGGCCATGGCGGCGGGGCTCGCGGTGCTCTCCGTGATGGAGAACGAGCAGATCGTCGCCAATGCGCGGATCACCGGAGAACAGCTCAAGTCCCGGCTGGCGGCCCTGGTCGACCGCTACGAACTGCTCAGCGACGTACGCGGCCGGGGCCTGATGATCGGCATCGAGTTCGGCCGCCCCACGTCGCTCAAGCTGCGCGGCCGCTGGACCATGCTGCAGGCCGCGCGCAAGGGCCTGTTCGCGCAGATGGTCGTCGTCCCGCTGCTCCAGCGGCACCGCATCCTCACCCAGGTCTCCGGCGACCACCTGGAGGTGATCAAGCTGATCCCGCCGCTGGTCATCGACGAGCAGGACGTCGACCGGTTCGTGGAGGCCTTCACCGCGGTGATGGAGGACGCCCACAGTGGCGGCGGGCTGATGTGGGACTTCGGGAAGACACTGGTGAAACAGGCGGTCGCGAACCGCTGAGACCCGGCCGTTCCGGCGGGTCGCCGTCGTCGCGGGGCGCGGACGTGGACGCGGGCGCGACGCCGACCGGGGTGCAGAAGCGGCGTCGACACTGCCGGGCACCCGGCGTCGACGCGGCCGAGTGCCCGGCCTCGGCACCGCGGGACTCTTTGCCTCTGGGGCAAGAAAATTGCCCCAGAGGCAACCGTCGGGCTCAATGGTCATATGAGCCCTGCCGATCCAGGGGCGGTCGAAGAACCGTCCGCCGAACTGCACGCCGTGGCGCCCCAGCTCCGCGCGCTGCGCCGCGGTGCCACCCTCACGCTGGAGGCCGCCGCCCGCGCCGCCGGACTCTCGCCCGCCCATCTCTCCCGTCTGGAGACCGGGCAGCGCCAGCCCTCGCTGCCGATGCTGCTCACGCTGGCCCGTGTCTACGGTACGACGGTCTCCGAACTGCTCGGCGAGACGGTCGCCGACCGTGACGCGATCGTACGGGCCGCCGACATGGAGCCGGCTCCGGCGGGCGGCTGGACCTACTGGCAGGCCGGCGCCGCGGGCCGAGGTATGCAGGCGCTGCGCGTGCACGTCCCGTACGGCTCACAGGGCGACATCGTGCGCGTCCATCCGGGTGAGGAGTGGTTGTACGTCCTCCAGGGGCGGCTCAGGCTGCGCCTCGGGGACACCGCGCACATCCTCGCGCCGGGGGACAGCGCCCACTTCGACTCGCTGACCCCGCACCGCATCGCCGCCGCCGAGCGTCCCGGAGCCGAGCTCCTCTTCGTACACACCCTGCTGCAGAGCCCCGTCGCCGCACTGTGCCTCGGCCAGGCGACGGGCCACCCCACCTCGGGAGAGACATCATGACCGAACCCACAGAACCCCGCACACGGTCCATGGAGGACAAGTTTCCGCGTGCCCTGTGGGTGCGGCTGATCATCTACGTCGCCGTCGGCCACCTCTTCGCGGCCTTCGTCTACCTGCTCTTCACGCTGGGTGCGCAGAACCAGTAGCACCCGTAGCACCAGTGGAGCCAGTCGAACCAGGGGAAACCGCGGCCCGGGCGAGCGGCTCAGTCCAGCAGCCGCTCGCGCAGGCGCTCCCGCAGCTCAGGCGTCATCCCCAGTCCCCGCTCCAGGTAGACGTCGACGCTGCCCCACGTCTCCTCGATCGTCTCGAACGCGGCCGTCAGGTACTCGGCGCGCGCGTCGAACAGGGGGCTGAGCAGTTCCATGACCTCGGGGGAGTACGCGGCGGCCGAGGTGTTGTTGCGGCGCACCTTGTAGCGGCGGTGCGCGGCGTTCGACTCCAGGTAGTCGGCCACGATCGCCTCGCGCTCGACGCCGAGGGCGAGCAGGGTGATCGCGATGGACAGTCCGGCGCGGTCCTTGCCGGCCGCGCAGTGCATCAGCGCGGGCACACTGTCCTCGGCCAGCGCGTGCAGCACCTGGGAGTGTTCGGCCGTGCGCTCCTTGATGATCGTGCGATACGAGTTGATCATCCGGTTCGCGGCCTTGCCGTCGCCGAGGATCGCGCGCAGCTGGTCGAGATCGCCGTCGCGGACCATCTTCCAGAACTCGCCGCCGTCCGCCGGGTCGGTCAGCGGAAGGTTCACGTTCCGTACGCCCGGCAGTTCGACGTCCGGGCCCTCCAGCTTCTGGTCCGCGGCATTGCGGAAGTCGAAGATCGTGTGGAGTCCCAGAGAGGAGAGGAACGCGGCGTCGTCCTCCGTGGCGTGAGCGAGGTGGCCGCTGCGGAACAGGTGCCCGTAGCGCACTCGTCGGCCGTCCGCGGCGGGCAGACCGCCCACGTCGCGGAAGTTGCGCACTCCGCCGAGCTCGGGCTCGGTCGACGGGACCTGCTGCGTCACGGGGGCTCCTCCCATTCGGCCGCCGGCGTCGCCGGGCTGGACTCGGCGTCGCTCGTCGGCAGTTGTTCCGGCTCGCGCTCTCGACGATACGACATGGGTTCCTCAGGCAATGAGTTGTCCACAGGCGTCGCCTTCCGGACAGGACCCCTTTGATGATGTTGCTCCATGGGTACGTCCGTTCGAATGCATCGAAGGGTCGGTCACCTCTTCCTGCTGTGCGGACTCGACGGGATGAATCGGAACGAGATGGGGCATTGCCGCATACCGTTTCGTGTGCCGGAATGCGCGGAGGTCCGGATGTGACGGATATCCGTTCGCGTCATATCTGGCTGTTCTGTCCGGATTGGCGCCTTCGTTATAACTGGCCCTGGAATAAGGCACCCTGAGTCGAGTCGCGTGAGGAGCGTCATATTCGTGACGATGCGTTGCTGTCCTCACTTCCCAACCGGCCCGCGTTTCCTGGCGCGTTGAGGGGCCCGAAAGATCGTCATTCCACAGAGGGTGACGGCAATTCCCGCATGGATCAAGAAAGATGAGCGCACGGAAAGCGCACGTAGTTGTCGACGCGCTCTCATCTCGCTTACGTTCTGCCTCAATCCGGACGGACGCCCAATCCTGCCGCCGCCCGGAATCCGCACACTCACCCGTACACGGCAGGAGCGGGGGACCCACAGGTTCCGTGCCTGGTCCGGTCTCCGGAACAGGCTAGGGGTACAGCCGCGCAGCAGCGTGGCCGGGCATCTCCAGCCCGCACCCGACAGCTCACCCCGCAGGCGCCGGAGAGGAAATCGTCATGCCCGCGAAGGGTAAGCACCGCCGTCCCAAGTCCCTCCGTTTCACCCGCTCGATCGCCGTGGCCGGAACCGGTGGCGCCGCACTCGCGCTGCCTCTGATGGGAGCCACGGGCGCCCACGCCGCGACCCCGGCCACCGCCGTGGCGCAGCATGTCGAGAAGGCCGCGACCGCCGCTCCCGCCGCCGAGAAGACCGCCACGACGAAGACGTACGCGGTGAGGTCCGGCGACTACCTCTCGAAGATCGCCGACGAGCAGAACGTCAGCGGTGGCTGGAAGAAGATCTACTCCGACAACCGCTCCGCCATCGGCGGCGACCCGTCGCTGATCCACCCCGGTCTGAAGCTGTCGCTCGGCAAGAAGGCCGCCTTCGCCGGCGGCGCCCACTCGGCCACCCGCACGACGACCTCGGCGCCGAAGACCGACCAGGCGACCCCGGCCACCGAGTCGGCCGCCCCCGACACCGCTTCCGCCGACAACGGTTCCGGCTACACCCTGCCGGTCCAGGGCGGCACCATAGGCACCGGCTACAAGGTGGCGGGCAGCATGTGGTCCAGCGGCTACCACACGGGCGTGGACTTCGTGGTCCCGACCGGCACCACGATCAAGTCCATCGCCGCGGGCACCGTCGTCTCCGCCGGCTGGGGCGGCGCCTACGGCAACCAGGTCGTCATCCAGCACGCCGACGGCAAGTACTCCCAGTACGCCCACATGTCGTCCCTGTCCGTCTCGGCGGGGCAGACCGTGACCGAGGGCCAGCAGATCGGCCTCTCCGGCGCGACCGGCAACGTCACCGGACCGCACATGCACTTCGAGATCCGCACCACGCCGGACTACGGCTCCGACGTCGACCCGGTCGCGTACCTGCGCTCGCACGGTGTCGCCGTCGGCTGACCCGTCGCCCTGAGTTCCAGGCGCTTGCCCCGCTCCTGACCTGACGGCAGGAGCGCCGCCGAAGGCCGGACCCCATGATCCTCGGGGTCCGGCCTCCGGTGTTTTCCGTCACGGGGCGCGTGTACCAGGAAAGTATCCGTCGTCGAGCAATGCGCGCGACCGCGCCGAGCGATTCCCCCGTGACGTTCCGGCCGCTGAGTGATCGATGCTTCAACGTCCCTGATATGAGCCTTATTCCAGAGTTGACCAACGCTTGGCGAGTGGCTTATCTCACCGCCCGTCAACCCTTCCCTACGGTCGCGTAGCTCACATCGAAAGGTGAATCATGGGTCGATGTGGCAGACGATTCGAAGAGTGACGACAGATCAGTGATCGGGTCGTACGTGGCGGTGGGGGACAGCTTCACCGAAGGCGTCGGCGACCCTGGGCCCGACGGGGCGTTCGTCGGCTGGGCCGACCGGTTCGCGGTACTTCTCGCCGACCGGCGACCCGAAGGCGATTTCAACTACACCAATCTCGCCGTGCGCGGCAAACTGCTCGACCAGATCGTCGAGACCCAGCTCCTGAAGGCCAAGGAGCTCGGCCCGGACCTGGTCTCGTTCAGCGCGGGCGGCAACGACATCATCCGCCCCGGCACCGACCCCGACGAGGTCGCGGAGCGCTTCGAGCGCGCGATAGCCGACCTCACCTCCGCCGTCGGCGCCGTCATGGTGACCACCGGCTTCGACACCCGTGGCGTTCCCGTGCTCAAGCATCTGCGCGGCAAGATCGCCACCTACAACGGACATGTGCGGGCCATCGCGGACCGCTACGGCTGTCCCGTCCTCGACCTCTGGTCCCTGAAGACGATCCAGGACCGCCGTGCCTGGGACGGCGACCGACTGCACCTCTCGCCCGAGGGGCACACACGGGTGGCGCTCCGTGCCGGACAGGTACTCGGCCTCGATGTGCCCGCCGACCCGGACCAGCCCTGGCCGCCCCTCCCACCGCGGGGCACCCTGGAGGTGCGCCGCGACAACATCCAGTGGGCCCGCGAGTATCTGGTCCCGTGGATCGGCCGGCGGTTGCGCGGGGAGTCCTCGGGCGATCACGTCGCGGCCAAGGGGACCCTGTCACCGGACGACATCAAGATGCGCATCGAGTCGGTGGCCTGAGACGGGACCACCCGGTCGCGTCTTCCATTACGGGACCAGCTCGCCGGCACGGCCAAAGGGCCGCCCCGGTCATGGCACCACGGACAGCGCGGGTCCCGGCCGGGTCGAGCGGCCGGGACCCGCGCCGGTGTCCGGGGCGGGCCGGGCTCGACCGGTGAGGTGCCGGCCCGCGCCGGATCAGGCGCCGGGCCGTCGGCCTCGACGGTCACCGTCACCGGCGAGGGCAGCGCCACCGGCGCTCCGGACCTCGCGCTCATCGGGGTAGGGACCGAGGCCACCGACAAGACCTCGAAGCCGGCCCTCGCCGCGCAACGCGCCGCGGCCGACGCCCTGCCCGACCGCGCCCCGCCGTACGCGCGGGCCCGCGAGTCGGCGTACGGGGCTGGTCTCCCTCACGGAGGGCGGCGGCGCGTCCCGCCCGGTACCGGTCGCCGCGGCGGCCTTCGGCCAGGGCGGATCAGGTGTACCGGTCGCTCCCGGCGAGATCCGGGACGCGATCGTCCTCACGGCCGTCCACGAACTGGACTGAGACGGCGAGGAGAGCACCACGAAATGGACTGAGGTGGCGCGGAGAGCACTAGGCGCTGTTTCTCGGATCTCCTGACGGGGCTGGGGTGTTGAGAGGGTGTTTAGCGCCTATTTAGGTTGTTATACGGCGGTTTGGATCTCGGCTTGTCTGGGAGTGCTGAGGCTGGCGTGAGTGATGGTGCACGAG
>NZ_JBVJCT010000005.1:0-30696 GCF_055588305.1 Streptomyces sp. NPDC042002
CAGGGGTGGGGGGGGGGGGAAAAAAGAGCCAGGAGAAGGGTTCGCGACGTTTTTTGGGGGGGGAAGGTCAGGAAAACCGAACCCGGTGGGGTTTTTGTTTCCCCCACCGTTCTGCCGGGGCACCCGACGCGGGCTTGGCCTGGCACCGGCGTGACAAGGCGACCGAGCGATGAGCGCGGAACCGATCATGGAGCCGGTGATGACGCACGTGGACCCCATCGGCCTGTTGATCGCGATCGAAGAGGCATCGCCCATGCCGATTCGACCCGAGTACGTCGAGGGGACGGCCATCGTGCCGCCGCAACCGAACGACACGCACAACGACGGCGCCTTCAAGCTCGCGGTCCAGTTCTTCAATGCCGGGTTCGAACTGGCGGGCATGGGCAACGGCTACCGTGCGGCCCACAAGGACGGCAGCACCATGGCCCTGCTCATTCCGGACTTCCATGTCCGGCGCCGCCCGGCCTCCGAGCTCGACGAGTCGTACCGCGAGGTACACAAAGGCTGGTATCCAGCCGACATGATCACCTTGGTCGGCGAAGTGACCTCGGCCAACCGCTGGGCGGACACCGGCCCGAAGCTCCGCACCTATGCCGCCGCGGGCATCCCCGTCCACGTCCTGATCAACCGCGGCATCGGGACAGCCCACCGCTACGCGGACCCCGTCCTCCCCGGCGACGACCCCACCGAGGCCTACTACGCCACCGACACCAAGGTGGATCTGGGCGGCCTCCTCCCCCTCCCGGCGCCCTACCCGACCCTCACCAGCGCCCCGTTCCTCACCGACTGAGCGGACCGCAGGTCAGCTTGCATGCCTCCCGGGCCCAGGGGTCCTTGTCGGGGCCCACTCCGCAGACCAGGGAGTCGCCGGACAGCCCACGCCCCTTCATCCACGGGTAGTCCCGGGCTCCAGCCCGGTGGCCCCGGCTATCTGGCACACCGCGGCGAACGAGGCCCCCCTGCCCAGTCCGGCCACCCCCAGGAGCCCCTCACCGTCACGGACATCGAGGACAACGACTCCCGAGGACACGTCGAAGGACATCGACACCCGGACGAACTGCTTGCCCCGCCCTGGACGCCATTCGAAGTGGATCTCCTCGTGGAAGTTCCCGATGATGAGGAACGCCCGCTCCGAGGACGCCAGTTGCTCGCGGACCCGCTCCTGCCACCCGTCCGAGAACGGCACCGGGCGCAGTACGTGCGTCTGCCGTTCGTCCAGCGCCCCGGCGGAGAGCGCGATGCCGGCCGTACGGGCCCGCCGCCGGAGCGACCACACCCCGAAGGCCGCCAGACCGAGCGACAGGATCCCCCACACCAGCGGCTTGAAGAGCACGGTCTCGCCCACGGATTCCCACCTGAACGTGAAACCGTCGTTCAGGAAGTCGAGGGCCATCAGGCTGAACGCCATCGGTACACACTTGGCCGCGGCCGCGCGCCAGCAAGCCAGCAGCAGCTTCATGAGTGAGCCTCAGGGCAGACCATGTCGTAGGCCTCACGGAACCACTTGCCCTTGTCCGGCACGATCCCGCACTTCATCGAGGCCCCGCTGTTCCCGTACCACGAGGTGAGGGTGCCGTAGACCGGTGTGCCGGTGGCGCCGTGGGTGCCCGAGCAGTCGAGCGCGAAGCTCGCGTCGACGACCCTGACCGCCGCGGCCTCGACAAATCGCCCGGGATGCCCAAGGAAGTCGACACGGCCGAGCTCGTCCTTCTCCAGTCGGGCGGAGGTCGATGTCCCTGGCCTCTCGAAGGTCGGCGAGTCGTACCCGAGCCGCTTCTCCAGCGAGGCGAAGACGCGCCGCGTCGGCACACCGGTACCGCCCGCCTCGATGCGGGACGTCACGGTCCGCACGTGGTGGGGCGAGATCTCGGACCACCCGGGCTTCCGGCCCTTCTCCACCGTCACCAGCTGCGACACGGCGATCAGCTTCTCGCCCACCGTCACCTTGCCCCACCGCAGGGAGGCCTTGGAGCAGTCCGGCGAGGCGCTGGAGGTCGCGGGCGCCACCCGGGAACGTGTCCCTGAGGCCGAACGATTCCCGCCCTCGCCGCCCCCGCAGGACGCGACGAGGGCCGTCGCCAGACAGGTCGTCACGGCCCACGCCAAACGGTTCGCTCTCATGCGGCGGATCATAAGAAGGGGATCCTGTGACGGTGACGGCGGAGCACCCCTGCCACGTCGCCCGGGCAGCCGAATCACCCCTTTCAAGGGGGCGCATCGCCACAAAGGCCCGCACGCCTCCCCGCCGGACACCGGCCGATTGTGACGAAGCCGTGATGGCCGCCGACCACCCCGCCGCTGACGCGCCGACATCACCACCGCACCGACCACACACACGCCCTCGGACGCGACCCCTTTCACACGACCCCCGCATTTCGGCCACATTGTTCAACCGTCTACTGTCGCCCCAACAGCGGGCCCTTGTTCTGGAGCTCAACGCCCGGGGGCCCGCTTCGAATGTGGGGAAATCCATGCGCAAGTACGCCACAGGCGCCGTCGTTTCCGGCGCCCTGGCCCTGTCCGCCCTGGCCGTGCCGTCCGCGTCGGCCGCCACGCCGGACCTCACCTTCTCCAACGTGGTGGTCAACAACGGCAAGGCGATCGTCGTCGGCACCACCACCACGGTGAAGGTCCCGGTCACGTACACCTTCGTCCGCCCTGCGGATCTCGCCATCGACAACGTGAAGAGCGTCGCGGGCATCCTTCTGTACCGCGGTGCGGCGCTCGCCAGGCAGGAGAACGAGCTGGGGCCGGACGACGCCCCGACCTGCACCACGACGGCCACGACCGCCACGACGGTCACGCAGTCCTGCACCGAGGCCATCTACGTCGAGCCCGATGAGTACCTCTACGAAGCGGCGGACGCCGGCACCTGGAAGGTGGCCGGCTTCTACAGCGACTCCGTCACGGACAACGACGACTCCGACAACCACATCAGCGTGCGGTTCGGCTACGACATGTGGGGCGTCCCCGGCACCGCACAGGTCAAGCGCGCCGCCAAGCTCACGGCCAACGCCACTCCCGAGCCGGTGAAGAAGGGCAGCACCCTCACCGTCAAGGGCGCGCTGACCCGCGCCGACTGGGAGAGCGGCGAGTACGCCGGCTTCAAGGGCCAGCCGGTCGCCCTCCAGTTCAAGGCCAAGGGCGCCACGGCCTACAAGAACGTCAAGACGGTGACCTCCGGCACGGCGGGCGCCCTGACCACCACGGTCAAGGCCTCGGCCGACGGCTCGTACCGCTACGCGTTCGCGGGCACGAGCACCACGGGCACCGCCACGGCCACGGGCGACTACGTCGACGTGAAGTAACCGAGGCCGAGCCTCCCAGGGTCAGCCCCAAGCCGCCCCCGCCGCAGACGAGTCCGTCAGCCGCGGGGGCGGCTTCGCGTTTTCCCGCCGCTGCCACCATCACCGCCACTGCCACCGCCCCCTCTCCCGCCCCCCAGGTAACGACTCTGTTGCCCAGGGGGTGGTTTCTCTTGACGCCCCTGACCAGTCCGGCCTACCTTCCTCGCACCAGCAATAGGAAACTTTCCTAACAATGATCTTGCGGTGGACTTCCGAAGGCACCTCGGGGAAGCTGGTCGGCCAAGAAGGGCAGGTGGCGACAGACATGGCAGGATCCGCCGGTACGCCGGGCACTCCCCGCGTCCTGCGCGCGATGAACGACCGCGCCGCGCTCGATCTGCTGCTCGCGCACGGACCGCTCTCCCGGACCCGGATCGGGAAGCTCACCGGCCTGTCCAAGCCCACCGCCTCGCAGCTCCTCGCCCGGCTGGAAGCCGCCGGGCTCGTCCTGGCCACCGGCACCAGCGAGGGACGGCCGGGCCCCAGCGCCCAGTTGTACGAGGTCAATCCGGGCGCCGCCCACGCGGCGGGCCTGGACGTCACCCCCGAGCGCATCCTCGCCGCCGTCGCCGACGTCACCGGCCGCACGGTCGGCGAGTACGAACTGCCCACCCCGGGCCGCCGCCCCGCCCAGCCCGTCGTACGCCAGGTCACCGACGCCCTCGACGGCGCGGTGAAGGCGGCCGGGCTCGCCCGGGACGACGTCCGCCGCCTGGTCATCGGCACCCCCGGCGCCTTCGACCCCAACACCGGGCGACTGCGCTACGCCTCCCACCTGCCCGGCTGGCACACCCCGACACTGCTCGACGAACTGGCGGCCGCGCTGCCGATGCCCGTCGAGTACGAGAACGACGTCAACCTCGTCGCCATCGCGGAGCAGCGGCTCGGTGCCGCGCGGGGGCACGAGGACTTCGTCCTGCTGTGGAACGAGGGCGGTCTCGGCGCCGCGCTCGTCCTCGGCGGCCGGCTGCACCGCGGCTGGACCGGCGGCGCCGGCGAGGTCGGCTTCCTGCCGGTGCCCGGCGCGCCCCTGGTGCGCCAGGTGACCCGGGCCAACAGCGGCGGCTACCAGGAGCTGGCCGGCTCGCAGGCCATCCCCAAGCTGGCACGCGAGCTCGGCATCAAGGACCTGCCCACAGGCCCCTACGCCGAGGTCGCGGCCACCGTCGTCGAACGGGCCGCCGCCGTCGACGAGGGCCCCTACCGGCAGCTCCTGGAGACCTACGCGACCGGGCTCGCCACCGGTCTGGCCTCCCTGGTCTCCGTGCTCGACCCCGAACTGGTCGTCCTCAGCGGATCGTCGCTCACCGCGGGCGGAGAACCGCTGCGCGCCCTGGTCCAGGCCGAGTTGGAGGAGCTGGCCGCGTCCCGGCCGCGCCTCGTCGTCGGCGACGTACACGAACACCCCGTGCTGCGCGGTGCGTTGGAGAGCGCCCTGGCAGCCACCCGCGACGAGGTCTTCGACACCTCCCGCTGAACCCGTCCCGAGCCCGCAACTCCTTTGTCCCGCCCCGTCCTTCGCAGGGAGATCTCGTCATGCCCGGAATATCCCGAAAGGCGGCTGTCGCGCTCGCCGCCTCCGCCTCGATAGCCCTCCTCGCCACCTCCTGTACCGGCCAGTCGTCCGACACGGGCGGAAGCGACGACGCGTCCAAGGAGCAGACGATCAACTTCTGGCACGCCTGGAGCGCGCCGAACGAGGTCAAGGCCGTGCAGTCGCTGGTCGCGGGCTTCGAGAAGACGCACCCCAACATCCACGTGAACATCGTCGGCAACATGACCGACGACAAGATCAACCAGGCGCTGCGCGCGGGCGGCGACAAGGCCCCCGACGTGGTCTCCTCCTTCACCACCAACAACGTGGGCAAGTTCTGCTCGTCCGGCGCCTTCGTCGACCTGAACCCCTTCTTCAAGAAGGCGGGCATCGACCCCGAGACGACGTTCCCGAAGGCGATGAACGAGTACACCCAGTTCGACGGCAACCGCTGCACGGTGCCGCTGCTCGGTGACGCGTACGGGCTCTACTACAACAAGACCGCCTTCGAGAAGGCCGGGATCGCCGGCCCTCCGAAGACGTGGTCCGAATTCGAGACGGACGCCAAGAAGCTCACCGTCTCCAAGGGCGACTCGTACTCCCAGCTCGGCTTCATGCCGGACTACCACGGCTGGGAGTCCACCACCGAGCACTACTTCGGACAGTTCTCGCCGACGTACTTCGACAGCAGCGGCAAGTCGAACATCGCCAAGGACCCCGCTTTCACGGCCGGGTTCACGCTCCAGAAGAAGCTGGTCGACGAACTCGGCGGCTTCAAGAAGCTGGAGACCTACCGTTCCAAGCTCGGTGACGAGTGGGGCCCCAAGCACCCCTTCCACACCGGTCAGGTCGCCATGCAGCTCGACGGCGAGTGGCGGCTCGGGATGGCCGAGGAGGCCAAGCCGGGCTTCGAGATCGGCGTCGCCCCGCTGCCCGTCCCCGACGACCAGGCGGACCAGTACGGCAAGGGCTACATCACCGGCACCATCGCGGGCATCGCGGCCACCAGCAAGAAGCGGAACGCGGCCTGGGAACTGGTCGAATACATGACCACGAACACGGACGCGGTGGTCGGCTTCGCCAACGACATCCACAACGTGCCCTCGACGCTCGCGGCCCTCAAGTCGCCGAAGCTGAAGTACGACCCGCGGTTCAAGACGTTCCTGGACATCGCCTCGAACCCGGACTCGACGACGACTCCGGCGTCCATCAACGGCGGTACCTACCTCGTGACGATCCAGCAGTTCGGATACGACTACGAGAGCGGCAAGACCACGGATCTGAAGGCGGGCCTGGAGGCCACCGCCCGGCAGATCGACACGGACATCGCGCAGGCGAAGTAGCCGCAGATCATGAGCACTGTCACTGTCACGCAGGCTTCGAAGCGCCGCAGTCCCGAACTCGCGGCGAAGCACCGACGGCAAGCGCTGCGGACCCTCGCCTTCATGTCGCCCTGGCTGATCGGCTTCGCCGTCTTCTTCGCCTACCCGCTGATCTCGACCGTCTACTTCTCGTTCATGCACTACGACGGCTTCAAACCGCCGACGTGGAGCGGAACGAAGAACTGGAAGTACGTCTTCGAGAACTACCCGCTGTTCTGGCCCGCGTTGCGCAACACCCTGTGGCTGGTCCTCGTCATGGTGACCCTGCGGGTGCTGTTCGGACTCGGCGTCGGACTGCTGATCACGAAGATCAAGACGGGCACGGGTGTCTTCCGCACTCTCTTCTACCTGCCCTACCTCGCCCCGCCGGTGGCGGCCACCATGGCCTTCGCCTTCCTCCTCAACCCCGGTACCGGGCCGGTCAACTCGCTTCTGGAGAAGGTCGGCGTCCCGGCTCCGGGCTGGTTCAACGACCCCGCCTGGTCCAAGCCGGCCCTGACCCTGCTGGCCCTGTGGGGCATCGGCGACCTGATGGTCATCTTCATGGCCGCGCTGCTCGACGTACCGAAGGAGCAGTACGAGGCCGCCGAGCTGGACGGCGCCTCGGCGTGGCAGCGCTTCCGCTACGTGACGCTGCCGAACATCTCGCCGATCGTGATGTTCGCCGTGGTCACGGGCGTGATCCAGACCATGCAGTACTACACGCAGCCGCTGATCGCGGGGAAGGTCGCCTCGGGCGTCATCCAGGGCGCGGGTACGCAGTTCGAGCCCGGCTATCCCGACAAGTCGACGCTCACCCTGCCCCAGCTCGTCTACAACCTCGGCTTCCAGCGCTTCGACTACGGCTCCGCCTGTGTGGTCGCGCTCGTGCTGTTCGCCCTGTCCATGGTGTTCACCGCGTTCCTGATGCGGCGCCGGGGCGGTCTCATCCAGGCAGGTGACTGACCGATGACTCAAGTACTCGACAAGCCGGTGGAGTTGGCCGCGCGGGTCTCCCCCGCCGAGCGGACCGCCCGCCGCAAGGCCCTCCTGGAGTGGGTCGCGATCCACTCCCTCGGACTCGCGGCAGCCCTCTTCTTCGTGCTGCCCTTCGTGTTCGTGTTCCTGACCTCGCTCATGAGCGACAGCCAGGCACTCAGCCGCGATCTGATCCCGCACACCTGGGAGTGGGGCAACTACAAGAAGGTCTTCGACACCCCGGGCTTCCTCACCTGGTGGAAGAACACCCTGCTCTACGCCGGCTTCGGCACCGTGCTGACCGTCGTCTCGTCGATCCCGGTCGCCTACGCGCTCGCCAAGTTCCGCTTCCGCGGCCGGAATCTGTCGCTGATGCTGGTCATCTCGATGATGATGCTGCCGCCGCAGGTCGTGATCATCCCGATGTACCTGTTCTGGGCGAAGCAGCTCGACCTGTCCGGCACGCTGTGGCCGCTGATCATCCCGATGGCGTTCGGGGACGCGTTCTCCATCTTCCTGCTGCGCCAGTTCCTGATGACCATCCCGAACGAGTACCTGGACGCGGCCAAGGTGGACGGCTGCGGGGACCTGCGGACGCTGCTGAAGGTCGTCCTGCCGATGGCGAAGCCCGGCATCGCGGCCGTCGCGCTGTTCCAGTTCTTCTACGCCTGGAACGACTACTTCGGGCCGCAGATCTACGCCTCCGAGAACCAGAACGCCTGGACCCTCTCGTACGGCCTGGAGTCGTTCAAGGGCGCGCACCACACCGACTGGAATCTCACCATGGCCGCGACCGTCCTGGTCATGGCCCCCGTGATCCTCGTGTTCTTCTTCGCGCAGAAGGCGTTCGTCGAGGGTGTCACGCTCACCGGAGTGAAGGGCTAACCATGAAGCTCACCGTGGTCGGCGGAGGGTCGACCTACACCCCCGAACTCATCGACGGTTTCGCGCGGCTCAGGGACACCCTGCCGGTCGAGGAGCTGGTCCTCGTCGACCCGGCCGCGGACCGCCTGGAGCTGGTGGGGGGCCTGGCGCGCCGGATCTTCGCCAGGCAGGGCCACCCGGGCCGGATCGTCACCACGTCCGACCTGGACGCGGGCGTGGAGGGCGCCGACGCGGTGCTCCTCCAGCTGCGCGTCGGCGGTCAGGCGGCCCGCGAGCAGGACGAGACCTGGCCGCTGGAGTGCGGCTGCGTCGGACAGGAGACGACGGGCGCGGGCGGTCTGGCCAAGGCGCTCCGCACGGTCCCGGTGGTGCTGGACATCGCCGAGCGGGTCCGCCGTACCAACCCGGACGCGTGGATCATCGACTTCACCAACCCGGTGGGCATCGTGACGCGCGCCCTCCTCCAGGCGGGCCACAAGACGGTCGGCCTGTGCAACGTGGCGATCGGCTTCCAGCGGAAGTTCGCCGCACTGCTCGGGGTCTCCCCCGCCGAGATCCATCTCGACCATGTGGGTCTCAACCACCTCACCTGGGAGACCGGCGTGCGCCTGGGCGGTCCCGAGGGCGAGAACGTCCTGCCCAGACTGCTCGCCGGGCACGGCGCCGCCGTCGCCGAGGACCTGCGCCTGCCGCGCTCCCTGGTCGAGAGCCTCGGCGTGGTCCCCTCGTACTACCTGCGTTACTTCTACGCGCACGACGAGGTGGTCCGGGAGCTGCGCACCAAACCCTCCCGGGCCGCCGAAGTCGCGCAGATGGAGCGGCAGTTGCTGACCATGTACGGCGACCCCGCGCTCGACGAGAAGCCGGAGCTGCTGGCCAAGCGGGGCGGCGCGTACTACTCCGAGGCGGCCGTCGACCTCGCCGCCGCGCTGCTCGGCGGGGGCGGCAGCCCCTACCAGGTGGTGAACACGTACAACCGGGGAACGCTGCCGTTCCTGCCGGACGACGCGGTGATCGAGGTGCAGGCCGCGGTGAACTCCAAGGGGCCCGCCCCGCTGCCGGTGCCGGCCGTGGACCCGCTGTACGCGGGTCTCATGGCGAACGTGACCGCGTACGAGGACCTCGCGCTGGAGGCCGCCCTGCGCGGTGGCCGCGACCGGGTCTTCCGGGCGCTGCTCGCGCATCCCCTCGTCGGCCAGTACGCCTACGCCGACACCCTGACCGACCAGCTGATCGCGCACAACCGGGAGCACCTCGCGTGGGCATGACGTCAACGGAATCCGGCGCCGGGACGGCCGCCGGGTCCGGCCCCGCGGGCCTCGTACTGGCCATCGACGCGGGGAACAGCAAGACCGACGTCGCCGTGGTGGCGGCGGACGGCCGGGTGACCGGCACCGCGCGCGGCGGCGGGTTCCGGCCCCCCGCGGTCGGCGTCGAGACGGCGGTGGACGCGGTCGCCGACGCCGTACGGCGGGCCTTCGCCGAGGCGGGCGTCACCTCGGTCGGCCATGTCTCCGCGTGCCTGGCCAACGCCGATCTGCCCGTGGAGGAGGAGCAGTTGGCGGCCGCGCTGCGGGCGCGCGCGTGGGGCGCGGGGGTGGAGGTGCGCAACGACACCTTCGCGATCCTGCGGGCCGGGATCGCCGAACCGCGCGGGGTCGCCGTGGTCTGCGGGGCCGGCATCAACTGCGTCGGCATGCGGCCCGACGGCCGCACCGCCCGGTTCCCCGCCATCGGCCGTATCTCCGGTGACTGGGGCGGCGGCTGGGGTCTGGCGGAGGAGGCCCTGTGGCACGCGGCGCGGGCCGAGGACGGCCGCGGCGGACCGACCGCGCTGGCCCGCACCCTGCCCGCGCACTTCGGCCTGGACTCCATGTACGCGCTCATCGAGGCGCTGCACCTGGAACACATCGGCAACGCGCGGCGGCACGAGCTGACCCCGGTCCTGTTCGCCACGGCGGCGGACGGCGATCCGGTGGCCCGCGGGCTCGTCGACCGGCTCGCGGACGAGGTGGTCGCGATGGCCACGGTGGCCCTGAACCGCCTCGGCCTGCTCGGCGAGGAGACCCCGGTCCTGCTCGGCGGCAGCATCCTCGCCGCCCGCCATCCCCAGCTCGACGACCGCGTCCACGAACTCCTCGCCGCCCGCGCGCCCAAGGCGGTCCCCCGGGTGGTCACGGCCCCGCCGGTACTGGGAGCGGCGCTCCTGGGCCTGGACCACGTACAGGCCGCCGGTGAGGTCCACGCGCGCGTGCGGGCGTTCTACGAACGGGGCTGAGGAGGTCCGCGGGGCGGATGGCGCCGGTACGGGAGTACGACTGCTCCCGAACCGCCATGACCTGGCGCGAAGGGGCGGGAACCAAACGGAACCGGAACACGTGTTCATGGGAAGGGGGGTGGCGCGGGGGAATCGTGCTGCGCCGTGATCCGAACAAGATCCAGGCAAGGCCTGTGCGGATGCCGTTCCCGGCGGCGATACTTGCCGCCGTGCACGTACGCCGGTGGGCCGCGCTTCCCGCGGTCGCGGCGAGCGTGACCGGCCGGATGACCATGGGGGAGGTCAACAGTGACACACCCGCCGAAGGGCAGCGCGGCGCCACCGGGGCGTGGCGCGCCGACGACGCCGGCCGTGCCGGCGCAGTCCGGGCCTCCCGCGCCGCCGGGCGGATCCCCCGTGCCCCAGGCCGGGTTCGGCGCCCCCCGGACCGTCCACCCGGCTCCCGGCGCCCCGCCGCGGCGTACGGCGTGGGCGGAGGGGGTGGACCGGCTGCGTGCCGCGGCGACGACGGAGCCCGGGCGGCTGCGGATCATCGGCGCCTTCCTCGCCCTGCTGGTCGTCGCGTTCGGCGCGGTCACCGCCTGGCAGATGACGGAACGTTCGGCCGCCGCGGACAACGTGCTGCACAGCAGCCAGCCGCTGAGCGCGAGCGCCGCCGACATCTACCGCTCGCTCGCCGACGCCAACACCGCGGCCTCCAGCGGCTTCCTGGCGGGCGGTCAGGAGACGAAGGACTCCCGCGACCTCTACGAAGAGGACATCAGGACGGCGGCCGCGAAGCTGATCACCGCGGCCAACAGCTCCGATCCGGGCTCCCCTTCGTCCAGGACCATCTCCCAGCTGAACGAACTGCTGCCCGAGTACAAGGGCCTGATCGAGCGGGCCCGCGCCAACAACCGGCAGGGCTACCCGCTGGGCGGCGCGTATCTGCGGTACGCGAACGACATCATGCAGCGCCAGATGCTCCCCAAGGCCGGGCAGCTCTACCAGCGGGAGAACCAGCGGCTGAACGCCGACTACGCCGACGCGAAGCCCTACCCGTGGGCCGCGATCACCCTCGGTCTCGTCGCGCTCGGCGCCCTCGCCTGGGCCCAGCGGCGCAACTACCATCGTACGAACCGGGTGCTGAACCAGGGCATGGCCGCCGCCACCGCCGCGTCCCTGGTCGTGCTGCTGTGGCTCACCGTCGGCCACACGGTCGCCCGGTCCGGGCTGAACGAGTCCTACGACCACGGCGTCCGTTCCCTGAACGTGCTGCACGACGCCCAGATCGCCTCCCTGAAGGCGCGGGGCAACGAGAACCTCACCCTGGTCAGCCGGGGCGCGGAGACCAAGACCCTGGCCGACAAGACGACCGTGGACCTGTACGACTACAACTTCGACCAGGACATGAAGGCGCTCACCCAGGGCCTCGCCCTGGCGGCGGGTCTCGCGGACGACCGCTCGGGAGAGAAGCCCGTACAGGCCGCGACCGCCAACATGAAGGTCTGGAAACAGCGTCACGCGGAGGCCCGCAGGGCCGACAACGACGGCGACTACCAGCTGGCGCTGGACCGGGTCATCGGCTCCGCCGACAAGAAGCCCACGGGCGAGTGCTTCGACGGCGTCGACAAGAACCTGTCGCTCGCGCTGAAGCACGAGGAGAGCGAGTTCCAGCGGGCGGCGGGCAACGGCCTGGGCGCGATGACCGGCCTCCCGGTCGGCGCCGCGGTCCTCGCCGTGCTGGCCGCGGCGGGCGCGGTGTTCGGCGTCGGGCGCAGGCTTTCGGAGTACCGGTGAGAGGGGGAGCGGCGATGATCGCACGACGTCTGAGGGCGAGCCTGAGGGGCTGGGGCGGCGTGGGCACGATGGCCGTCGCCTGTGCGACGGCCCTGCTCCTCGCGCTGCTGCTGCCGCACTCCGCGCGTGAGGACGGCGCCGCGAGCGTCGGCGGGCAGGGCCTGGCCCGGGGCACCCAGGCCAGGGCCGACCGGTGCACCGACCCGCAGAACCGGAGTCTCGCCCCGTCGGGCGCGGACGGGGCGACGATCGACGCCATCAAGAACCGCAAGGACCGGCGGCTGATCGTCGGCGTCGACCAGAACAGCTACCACTGGGGCTACCGCGACCCGAACAACCCGGAGGCCGGCGGCGACCTGGAGGGCTTCGACATCGACCTGGTCCACGCGATCGCCAAGGACATCCTGGGCGACGCGAACGCCGTCCAGTTCCGGGCCGTACCGACCAGCCAGCGCATCCCCGCGATCCAGAGCGGCAAGGTCGACATGGTGGTGCGCACCATGACGATCACCTGTGAGCGTCTCCAGCAAGTCGCGTTCTCCGCGCCCTACTTCAAGACCGGCCAGCAGGTGCTGGCCCCGACGAAGTCCGACATCACGGGGTACGACAAGACCCTCGCCAAGAAGAGGATCTGCTCCGCGAAGACCTCCACCGCGTACGACCGGCTCACGGCCGACCGGAAAGCGGGCAAGCTCGCCCCCTCCGCCGTCATCGCTCCTCCCGTGCCCAACCAGCTCGACTGTCTGGTGCGCCTCCAACTCGGCGAGGTCGACGCGGTGGTGACCGACGGCGCGCTCGCCGCGAGCCAGGCCGCACAGGACCCAACGGTCGAGCTCAAGGGCCGCACCTTCACCACCGAGTTCTACGGCGTGGCGATGAACCTGCGCTCCGAGGATCTGGTACGCCGGGTCAACCGGATCCTCGCGGACTACCGCGAGAACGGCTGGCGGCAGTCGTACGACAAGTGGCTCGCTCCGACCCTCGGGGCGGACTCCCCCTCGGAGGACCCGCCCGTCGCCCAGTACAAGTGACCTACCTGATACCACTGGAGAGTTGACCGGCCGCTCATACCGAGCGCGCGGGGAACGCACGAGAACGAGAGGTGATCGATGGGCGTCACGGGACCCCCCGGGCCGGTGATGGACCGGGACGAGGCGGACCGTGCGCTGGCGCGCCTCGGCGCGGAGCACGAGGCCATCGAGACCTCGCTCCTCGCCCTGCAGGACCACGCGGGCCGCAGACTCCTGGAAGGCGCCGAACTCACCGGCACGACCAAGGAGCGCTGGGCGTCCGCGGACGCGTCGATCACGCTGCTGTGGGCGTACTTCGACGCGTACACGGACGCGCTGCGCTCCGCGCGCGAGATCCGTTCCCGCAGACGCTGGTCCAGCCGTGAGGACCTGGTCGAGCTGACCGAGCTGCTGCGCGGTTCGGGCATCACGGTCGCCGGTTCCACCACGGCCACCGCGAACGCGCCGACCCTGGCCGGCACCGGCAAGCTCAGCGAGCGGTTCTCACTGGCCGCGCTGGTGGACCGGATGAACGAGCTGTACGCGGCCTCGCTCGACATGGTCGTGACCGCGGACGCCGTGTGGTCCGCGCTGCCCGCCCGGATAGATTTACTGGCCGCGGAGCTCCAGCGCACCCGTGCGCTCGCGCACTCCGTGGGCGTGCGCCCCGGCGAGCACCCCTCGGGCGACGACCTGGAGCGGATCACCCGGACGCTGACCACCCTGCGCGACCGGGTCGTCTCCGACCCGCTGGCCTTCTGGACTCCCGCGCAGGGGAGTTCGGCCCCGGGCGGCGGCCGCCCCGACACCACGGCGTACGACCGTGAGGCGCGCGCCCTGGAGGAGGTGCGCCGGGAGATCGAGGCGGTGCTCACCGTGCGGCAGGACGCGGAGGCGCGGCTGGTGAAGCTGCGGGACGTGCTCAGCCGCGCGGACCGCACGCTCGCCGAGGCGCGCAGTGCCCGCGGCGAGGTCCTCGCGAAGATCGCCGCGTCCGAGGTGCCGGCCGTCAGCGGTCCGCCGACGGCGCTGCAGGAGCAGCTGGCGACGGCCGCGGAGTACCGCAGGCACGCGCAGTGGCACCGCCTCTCGCCGCTTCTGGAGGCGCTGGAGGAGAGGGCGGAGGACGAACTCCTGCGTGCCCGCGAGTCGTTGACGGCGGTCACCCAGCCGCTGGCGGTCCGCGCGGAGCTGCGCGGCCGGCTGGACGCGTACAAGGCGAAGGTCTCCCGGCACGGCTTCGCCGAGGACCCGTTCCTGGTGGAGCGCTACGACGCCGCCCGGCGCATGCTGTGGAGCGCTCCCTGTGATCTGCGGGTGGCGGAGGAGGCGGTGCTGCGCTATCAGCGGGCGGCCGCCGAGCTGCTGAGCCCGCAGGTGCCCGAGCAGGGCGGGCCTCATGACCGTGTGGACCGGAGGGGGCCCGACGCGTGAGCGTTGAAGGGGATACGGCGTGAGTGAGCAGCCGGTGAGTGAACAAAAGTGCGCACGGCCCGGTTGCGAGGGGTCGTACGAGGACATGGGCGGCGGCGAGCTGTACTGCGACACCTGCGGGCTCGCCCCGGTCGCGTCGGCACCGGAGTCCACCCGGTCCGGGAGCGGCCGGAACTCCGGTGAGGGCGTGGCGAGTTCGCCGCTCCCCGGCCCGACAGGGGGCGGCCCGGACTCGCGCGGCTCGAACAGCGGGAGTGCGGGCGGCAGTTCACGGGCCAGTTCGCGTACGTCGTCGCGTACGTCGTCGCGCTCCTCGCAGTCGCGGCGCTCGGTCTCCGGCCGGCTGTCGCGGTCGCTGTCGGTCTCCGGCGGTTCGACGGGCCGTTCGGTGTCGGTGCGCAGCTCGGGTTCGACGGCGGCCTCCTCCGGGCGGGGCCGGCTCGGTGCCGGTCTCGTCGAGGTCCCGGACGTGCCGCGGCCCGACCCGCGCAAAATGGTCCTGGAGAACCCGGAGGTGCCCGAGCGCAAACGGTTCTGTTCGCGCTCCGACTGCGGTGCCCCGGTGGGGCGTTCGCGCGGTGACCGGCCCGGTCGCACCGAGGGGTTCTGCACGAAGTGCGGCCACCCGTACTCGTTCGTGCCGAAGCTGCGCACCGGTGACATCGTGCACGGGCAGTACGAGGTGATGGGCTGTCTGGCGCACGGCGGGCTCGGCTGGGTGTACCTCGCCGTCGACCGCGCGGTGTCGGACCGCTGGGTGGTCCTCAAGGGTCTGCTCGACACGGGCGACCAGGACGCGATGGCGGCCGCGATCTCCGAGCGGCGCTTCCTCGCGGAGATCGAGCACGCCAACATCGTGCGGATCTACAACTTCGTCGAGCACCTCGACCAGCGGAAGGGCTCGCTGGACGGGTACATCGTCATGGAGTACGTGGGCGGCAAGTCGCTGAAGGAGCTCGCCAACGGGCGCCGTACGGCGGACGGCAAGCGCGACCCGCTGCCGGTGGAGCAGGCCTGCGCGTACGGCATCGAGGCCCTGGAGGCGCTCGGTCATCTGCACAGCCGCAACCTGCTGTACTGCGACTTCAAGGTCGACAACGCGATCCAGACCGAGGACCAGCTCAAGCTGATCGACATGGGCGCGGTGCGCAGGATGGACGACGACGAGTCGGCCATCTACGGCACGGTGGGCTACCAGGCCCCCGAGGTGGCCGAGGTGGGCCCCTCGGTCGCCTCCGACCTCTACACCGTCGCCCGTACGCTCGCCGTCCTCGCCTTCGACTTCCAGGGCTACACGAACGTCTTCGTGGACTCCCTGCCCGACCCCGACAACATCGAGGTCTTCCGCCAGTACGAGTCCTTCTACCGGCTCCTCGTACGGGCCACCGACCCGGACCCGGCCCGCCGCTTCGCCTCCGCGCAGGAGATGTCGGAGCAGCTGACCGGCGTGCTGCGCGAGGTGGTGTCGCTCCAGACGGGGCGTGCGCGGCCTGCGCTGTCGACCCTGTTCGGACCCGAGACCAAGGTCACGGACACGGAGTTGTTCGGGAGCGCGGCCGAGGACGTGTCGCGGCTGGGGGCCCGCGTGGTCCCCGTGAGAGCGAGAAAGGGCGCGCCTTCGCTGCCGACGGGGACGAACGGGACCCGTCCGCTGCCTCCCGGGCCGGCCTCCGCCGCGCTGGTCAAGCCCGTTCAGGCGGTGGGCACGGCGCTCGCGCTGCCCGTGCCGCGGGTGGACCCGGGCGACCCGAACGCCGGTTTCCTCGCGGGGCTCATCACGTCGGCGCCCGCGGAGCTGATCGCCGCGCTGCGGGCGGCGCCGGCCGGCTCCCCCGAACTGCGGCTGCGGGAGCTGCGGGCCCGCCTGGAGATGGGCGAACTGGGCGGTGCGGGAAGGGCCGTCGAGGCACTGGAGACGGATCACCCGGACGACTGGCGGGTGGTCTGGTACCGCGGTGTCACGGCGCTGGCGACCGGCGAGAACGAGATCGCGGCGCTGTCCTTCGACGCGGTCTACGACGCCTTCCCCGGCGAGCCCGCGCCCAAGCTGGCCCTCGGCGTGTGCGCGGAGGTGCTCGGCCAGCTGGACAACGCCGCCGAGTACTACCGGCTGGTGTGGACGACCGACCCCAGCTACGTGAGCGCGGCGTTCGGTCTGGCCCGGGTGCAGCTCGCGGCGGGGGACCGCGGCGGCGCCGTACGCACCCTGGAATCCGTACCGGAGTCGTCGATCCACTACACGGCGGCCCGCGTCGCCGCCGTGCGGGCGCGGCTGCGGCAGCGGCCGGTCACGGAGGCGGCGGCGCCGCCGTTCCTGGCCGATCTGACGGCGGCCGCCGGGCAGGTCGAGGCGCTCGACGGATTCGGTCTGGACGCCGTGCGGCGCGAGCAGTTGTCGACGGAGGTCCTCGGCTGCGCGCTGGACTGGGTACTCTCCGGTAGCCAGGGTTCCGCTGCGGCTTCCGGCGGCGGACCTGCGCTGCTCGGCAGCGAGTTGGACGAGCGCGGCCTCCGTTTCGGCCTCGAACGTTCGTACCGGACGCTGGCCCGGCTCGCGCGGGGCGGCGAGGAGAGGATCGACCTGGTGGAACGTGCCAACCGTTACCGCCCCCGGACGTGGGTGTGATTGATGTCCCAGATGCCCCAGCCGACGGCCCTTTCGCGGTGCCCCAGTTGCGAGGAGCCGCTGGAGGCGGCCGACCGTTTCTGCGGTGCGTGCGGCTACGACCTGTCGGCGGTGTCCGCACCGCCGCAGGACCACCCCACGATCACCATGAACGGCACCTCGGCCGGCCTTCCGCCGGCCGCCCCGTCCGTGGACTGGCCCCTCGTGCCCGAGGCCGACAGCACGGACGTGCCCGCGCCGGTGCACCGCGCCGCCGACATCCGGGGCACCGATTCGGGTGGTTCCGAACTGCCGCACCCTGAGCACCGGGAGCACCCGCACGGGGATCCGGCGGGCGTCCGGCCGTCCGTCGCCAAGCGGCCCGCCGGACAGCCCTCGGGCGTACGGTTCGACCGGCCGTCGGAGCCCGACGAGTACCCGCTCGCTCCTCCGGCCGGTGAGGCCCGGACCGCGGAGGGCCGCCCGGCCGACGACCCGGACCGCGAGGTCCCCGCCGATCCCCGGACCGCCGACCTCCCGGCTCCCCCCGCGGGTGCCAAGCTGTGCGTGGCCTGCCGTTCGGGCCAGGTGGACACCGACGGCTACTGCGAGAACTGCGGGCACGCGCAGCCACGGGAACGGGACCACATGGAACAGGAGTTGGGCGCGGTCGCCGCGGTCAGCGACCGGGGTCTGCGCCACCACCGCAACGAGGACGCGTTCGCGATCTCCTCGACCGCGCTGCCCGACGGCTCCCCCGCGGTCGTCGCGATCGTCTGCGACGGGGTCTCCTCCGCGACGCGCCCGGACGAGGCCTCGCTCGCCGCGTCCCGCGCGGCCAACGAGTCGCTCCTGGCGGCTCTTCCGCTGGGCACGCACCCCCAGCAGGCCATGCACGAGGCGATCGTCGCGGCCTCGGAGGCCGTCAACGCGCTGGCCGACCCGTCCACCGCTCAGGGCGAGCACGCGCCGCATGTGAACGCGCCCGCCTGCACCATCGTCGGCGCCGTCGTCACGCCGACCCTGCTGATCGTCGGCTGGGTCGGCGACAGCCGTGTCTACTGGGTGCCCGTCGACCGCTCCTCGCTGCCGGCCCGGCTCACCGAGGACGACTCGTGGGCCGCGCAGATGGTCGCCGCGGGTCTGATGAACGAGGCGGAGGCGTACGCCGACGAGCGCGCCCACGCGATCACCGGCTGGCTCGGCGCCGACGCCTACGAACTGGAGCCGCACACCGTCTCGTTCAAGCCGGACCGGCCGGGTGTGGTCGTGGTGTGCACCGACGGTCTGTGGAACTACGCGGAGGCGGCGGAGGACATGGCCGAGGCCGTCCCCCTCGACGCCGCCGAGAGGCCGCTGCACAGCGCGCAGGTTCTGGTCGGCCACGCCCTGGACGGCGGGGGCCACGACAACGTAACAGTGGCCGTCATGCCGTTCCCCGCCCCCTCGCAGGGGGCAGGATCGGCCTGAGGCCGCGAACGAACGGGGGCGGCCGCGGACCGGAGGGGACCGGTCCGCACACAGTCAGCACCTCCGCCGGAGGCGGAGGCCCGAGGGGGACAGAGAAGGCATGGCCAATTTCTCGAAGTCGAACGTGCCGCAGTTCTCGGTCGACGTGTACCAGAACGAGTATCTGCCGGAGGGCGGTCGCGAGGTCAACGCGATCGTCACGGTGAGCGCGACCGGCGGCGGCACCATCGGAACAGCGGTCGCCGCGCCGCACCTGTACACGGCGGGGCAGGGTCCGGACGCCGCCGTGGCGATCATGGTCGACTGTTCGGGCTCGATGGACTACCCGTCGGCCAAGATGCGCAACGCCCGCGACGCGACGGCGGCCGCGATCGACACCCTGCGTGACGGAGTCCACTTCGCGGTGATCGGCGGCACGCACCTCGCCAAGGAGGTCTATCCGGGCAACGGACGGCTCGCGGTGGCGGACCCGGCCACCCGCGACCAGGCAAAACAGGCGCTGCGCAAGCTGAGCGCGGGCGGCGGTACGGCGATCGGCACCTGGCTCCGGCTCGCCGACCGGCTGCTGTCCTCGGCGGAGGTGTCGATCCGGCACGGGATCGTGCTCACCGACGGCCGGAACGAGCACGAGTCGCCCGAGGACCTGCGGGCCGCGCTCGACTCCTGTGCCGGACGTTTCACGTGTGACGCGCGTGGAGTCGGCACCGACTGGGAGGTCAAGGAGGTCACCGGGATCGCCTCGGCGCTGCTGGGCACCGCCGACATCGTCGCCGACCCGGCCGCCCTGGCCGCCGACTTCACGCACATGATGGAGACGGCCATGGGCAAGGAGGTCGCCGACGTGGCCCTGCGGCTGTGGACGCCGGTCGGCACCGAGATCAAGTTCGTCAAGCAAGTGGCGCCCACGGTCGGAGATCTGACGGACCGTCGCACCGAGGCGGGTCCGCGCGCGGGCGACTACCCGACCGGTTCCTGGGGCGACGAGTCCCGCGACTACCACGTGTGCGTCCAGGTCCCGACGGCCGGGGTCGGCCAGGAGATGCTCGCCGCCCGGGTCTCCCTGGTGATCCCGCAGGGCGACGGCAGTGTGCGGAACCTCGGAGCGCAGGGGCTCGTACGGGCCGTGTGGACCGACGACATGACCGCCTCGACGTCCATCAACCCGCAGGTCGCGCACTACACAGGTCAGGCCGAACTGGCACAAGTCATCCAACAGGGTCTCGATCTCCGCAAAGCGGGAGATGTCGATGGAGCAACGGCCAAGCTGGGACGGGCCGTTCAGCTCGCCGGAGCCTCCGGAAACGCCGATACTGCGAAACTGCTCGCGAAGGTGGTGGACGTGGTCGACGTCGCGGCAGGTACTGTGCGATTGAAAGCAAGGGTCGCGGAGGCTGACGAGATGACCCTCGAGACACGGTCCACAAAGACTGTTCGTGTAAAGAAGTAGCGAGCCCGGTTCCCGTGGGGAGCCGGAGAAATCCGGTCACAACGGCCGGAAAGGGAAAGGGGGAAGCGCCGACATGCCGACATGCCCGAACGGACACCAGTCGGGTTCCGACGACTGGTGCGAGGTCTGCGGTCACCGCATGGCCGGTACCGTGCCCCCGCTCCCTCCCCCGCCGCCGCCCGGCGCCGGTTACGGCTACCCGGCGCCCGGTTCGCCGCCGCCGGGACCCGGCGGCCGGTCGCACCAGCCCGGAATGCCGGGCGCCGACCCGGAGATCTGCCCGCAGTGCCGTTCGCCCCGTGAGGGGGCGGCGCCGTTCTGCGAGGAGTGCCGGTGGAACTTCCTGACCAACACCGCGACCTCGTACACACCGGCGGCTCCGCGTCCGCCGGCCGGCGCGACGGGCGGTCCCGGTGGGCAGTCACCGTACGGCGGTCCTGGTGGTCCGGGCGGTCCCGGTGGCCAGAATCCCGCGCTGCGGTTCCAGCAGCAGGGGCCGGGACAGCCGGGCGGTCCGGGTGCCGGCGGCCCCGGTCACGACCCGTTCGAGTACCAGAGCTCGCGGCCCTCGCAGATGAACCGGCCCGCCGAACCGATTCCGCCCGGCCCGCAGGCCCAGCCGTACGGCGGCCCGCAGGGCTTCGGCGGCGACCCGTCGCGCCCGCCTCAGCAGCCCGGCGGCCCCGGCGCCCAGCAGCAGGCCTACACCCAGCAGCCCGCCTCGCCCTTCACCCAGGGCGGACCGCCGCAGCAGGGCGGCCCGCAGCCCGGCGGCCCGGCCTTCGGCGGCGGTGACGACGACTGGATGATCCCCCCGCCGTCGCCCGGTTCGCCCGGCGGCCCGGGTGGTCAGGGCGGCCCGAACGGCCCGGGCCAGAACGGCGGCTACGGCTACCCGCAGCCCGGCACCACCCAGGCCCCGCCCGGCCCCGGCTACCAGCAACAGCAACAGCAACAGCAACAGCAACAGCAACAGCAGTCTCTGTCCTGGAGCGCGACCATCGCGCCGGACCGTGAGTACTTCATGGCGATGATGCAGCGCTCCGGGCCCGAGGCCGCGGGCCTGAACCTGCCCGCGTACTCGCCGGAGCTGCAGCGCCCGCTCCTCGGCAACCAGATCACCATCGGCCGCCGCCGGCACTCCACCGGCGAATCCCCGGACATCGACCTGTCGGTGCCCCCGGAGGACCCGGGTGTCTCGCACCAGCACGCGATGCTGGTCCAGCAGCCTGACAGCACCTGGGCGGTCGTCGACCAGAACTCGACGAACGGGACCACGGTCAACGGCGGCGAGGAGCCCATCCAGCCGTTCGTGCCGGTGCAGCTCCAGGACGGCGACCGGGTGCACGTGGGCGCCTGGACGACGATCACGATCCGGCGGGGCTGAGAACCACCCTGGCCACCGGGGCTGAACACCGTCCCGGCGGGCTGAGCAGGCCTTCACTGCGGTTCCGGGCGGTTTCCGCCGCCGGGGGCCGCTCGGCCGCTTCGGTGGCCTGCGCGGAACCCCGGTCGCGGACGGCTCAGGGCAGCGGCCAGGTGTACGGCCCCTCGGGGTCGTCCAGCCAGGCCCGGGCACCCTCCGCGCCGACCGTGACCCCGTACCGCTCGCGCTGCGGCTGCCCCTCGCGCTCCCACAGCGCGTAGGCGTCCTGCGGGTCCAGGCTGCCCGCCGTCAGGGCCAGCAGGAACCGGAACAGGTCGTGGCCACGGGCCCGGCGCGGCAGCCCGCCGAGCCGGGCAGGCTCCGGCTCCGGCCCGGACCGGGTGGCACCCCGCAGCGGCACGAAGAAGGCGGACGTGTGCAGGAAGCGTCCCTCGGCGTGCTCGGAGTCCCGTACCCGCAGCGCGATCAGGCCGGTGGCCAGCGGCGCGAGGATGCGGGCGCCTGGGCCGCACTGGGGCAGCCAGGGGCGCGGGATCGTGGGCAGCGTGCAGGTGGCGACGATCCGGTCGAAGGGAGCGCGCCCGGGGACCCCGCGGGCGCCGTCGCCGGTGACGACGGTCGGGTGGTACCCGGCGACGGCCAGATGCCGTCGCGCGGCCTCGGTGATCTCCACGTCGAGGTCGACCGTGGTCACCAGGTCGTCGCCGAGACGGTACGCGAGCAGAGCCGCGTTGTAGCCGGTCCCGGCGCCGATCTCCAGGACGGCGTCCCCGTCCCGTACCGCCAGCTCGGTCAGCATGGTCGCCATCAGCGACGGCTGGCTGCTGGAGGAGACCAGTTCCCCGTCCCGCACCCGGGTCGCCAGCGGGGCGTCCGCGTAGGCGCCGCGCAGCCAGCGGTCCCTGGCCCGCGGGTCCGGGTCCTCGCCCCACACGCGCTCGAAGCCGCCGGTGACGCCGACGTAGTAGTACGGCACGAAGAGGTGCCGCGGGACGGCCTCGAAGGCCTCCCGCCAGACCGGGTCGCCCTCCCAGGCCCCGCTCCGGTCGATCTCGCGCACCAGGGACGCCCGCGCCAGACCGGCGAGGTCCTCGGGGCCTGGTTCGGAATCGGTTTCGAGAGCGTGCGCGCCCATACCTCCACTGTGCTGCCGGACGGGCCGCGAGGCGAGTGGCGGACCGGCCGGTCCGGAGCGGGCGCGTCCGCCGCGCTTCGTGAGTGGTCCT
Organism: Streptomyces sp. NPDC042002; assembly: GCF_055588305.1. Classification (NCBI taxonomy): domain Bacteria; kingdom Bacillati; phylum Actinomycetota; class Actinomycetes; order Kitasatosporales; family Streptomycetaceae; genus Streptomyces; species Streptomyces sp. NPDC042002. Next base: position 22,742 of record NZ_JBVJCT010000005.1, read on the forward strand.
AAGCCTTGAGTCCTCGGTCACCCCGTCTGAGAACATGGGGGCGTGAAAGAGATTCGGCGCGGCACGCTTCAGGAGCAGACCTTCTACGAGCAGGTCGGCGGCGAGGAGACCTTCCGGCGCCTCGTGCACCGTTTCTACGAGGGTGTCGCGGGCGATCCGCTGCTGAAGCCCATGTATCCCGAGGAGGATCTGGGCCCGGCCGAGGAGCGCCTCACGCTGTTCCTGATCCAGTACTGGGGCGGCCCGACGACGTACAGCGAGAACCGCGGCCACCCCCGGCTGCGGATGCGGCACGTCCCCTTCAAGGTCGACCAGGCGGCGCACGACGCCTGGCTGAAGCACATGCGCGTGGCCGTCGATGACCTCGGCCTCTCCGAGGAACACGAGCACACGCTGTGGAACTACCTGACGTACGCGGCCGCGTCGATGGTGAACACGGCGAGCTGATCACCTGCTTCCGACGGTGATCGCGGGGCGCCCACCTCGCGCCGCCCGCCGGAACCGTGCTCACCCTGGGGCGGCCGGCCGGGCACTGCCCGCCGCCCTCGCGGGCCTGCGGATCGGCCGCCGCCCGGCGCGTGGCGTGAAGGACCGCGTGGCACTGGAACGGGAGCCGGACCGCATCGCCGTACGGCCGGACGACAGCCGGCCCGGCTGACCCCTCTCGGGGGCGCACCGGAGCGGCCCGGAGCGCGCGGCACGGGGCCGGATCAAGCGAAATCAGACGGCTCCGGCGGCTCCAGCCGCTCCAGCGGAAACGGGAGCGCGGGGATCAGTGAACGCTGACGTCCAGCGCGCCAAGTCCCGCCCGGCGGAAGGCGATCGACCCGAACGGCGTCCGCAGGCGCAGCCAGGTCCCCGACGAGTACAGCGCCAACGGGCTGTCGTTCAAGGGACTGTCGCTCAACGGGCTTTCGCCCGAGGGGGCTTGCCCTGCGGCGGACACGGGCGCGGGCGCTACGGGCCGCAGGAAGCCCAGCGACTGCGCGGCATGCGCTGCCCGCACCGGAAGTCCGGTGTCACCGATCGGCCGGGACCATATCTCCCGCCCGAGACGGTCGAGTTCGGCACGGTTCCGCAGCTCGGGCGCCAACTCCTCGGTGCGCGACCGGAATTCGGCCACCGCTGCGGCGACCTTGGCCCGTACGGCGTCCGGGGCGGGCAGCCCCGGTTCCTGCCGCCAGCCGCCGCGGGGCGGCAGCACCCCGGCCCACGGGGGCCCGGTGACGGCGACGGGAACGCCGACGGTGGCCGCCGACTCCTCGACGGACTCCAGGAGTTCACCGGCGGACACGGTCACGTCGAGGGTGACGTCGAGCCCGTTCTCGTACGGCTTGGCGAGCCGCGCCGTACGGATCGCGAGGACCTCGAACGACGGCGGCCGGCCGAAGACCGCGAGCGTGGTGCCGTGCGCCTGGAGGCGCACGGCGGCCGCGCGGTCGTAGTGGACGAGCCGGGAGAGGAAGGCGGCGAGATCCGCCGCTTCCCCCGCGTCGGCGAGGTGCAGAACGGTCATGCCGCGACGGCCTCGTCCTCGTCGTCGCGGTACGACTCCAGGAAGTCGCGCTCCTCGGCCGTGATCCGGCGAGGGCGCTGCTGCTCGAAGTCGAACGGCACGATCACCGTCGCGGCCGTGACGTAGACCTGGTCCGGGTCCTTCACCTCGTAGGCGATCGTGAAGGACGCGGCCCGGATCTGTGTCACCCAGAGCTCGATGTCCACCGGCGCGTGCCGGTGGACCAGCTGCCGCTTGTAGTCGATCTCATGACGCGCCACCACGGACCCCTGCTTGAAGTCCTTCTCCGGGCGGAACAGGAAGTCGATACGGGCTTCCTCCAGGTAGCGGAGGAACACCACGTTGTTGACGTGGCCGTACGCGTCCATGTCCGCCCAGCGCAGCGGGCAGCGGTAGATGTGGCGCAAGATCGATCAGCCCCGGGTCAGCTTCTTGTAGGTGGCGCGGTGCGGGCGCGCGGCGTCCGCGCCGAGCCGCTCGACCTTGTTCTTCTCGTACGACTCGAAGTTGCCCTCGAACCAGTACCACTTCGACTCACCCTCGTACGCGAGGATGTGCGTCGCGACCCGGTCCAGGAACCAGCGGTCGTGGGAGATGACCACGGCCGCACCGGGGAACTCCAGCAGCGCGTTCTCGAGCGACGACAGGGTCTCCACGTCGAGGTCGTTGGTGGGCTCGTCGAGGAGCAGCAGGTTGCCGCCCTCCTTGAGGGTCAGCGCCAGGTTCAGGCGGTTGCGCTCACCACCGGAGAGGACACCCGCGGGCTTCTGCTGGTCCGGGCCCTTGAAGCCGAAGGCGGACACGTAGGCCCGCGACGGCATCTCGACCTGGCCGACGTTGATGTAGTCGAGCTCGTCGGAGACGACGGCCCACAGCGTCTTCTTGGGGTCGATGTTGGCGCGGCTCTGGTCGACGTAACTGATCTTGACCGTCTCGCCGACCTTGATCGCGCCGGTGTCCGGCGTCTCCAGGCCCTGGATCATCTTGAACAGCGTGGTCTTGCCCGCGCCGTTCGGGCCGATGACGCCCACGATGCCGTTGCGCGGCAGGGTGAAGGACAGGTCGTCGATGAGGACCTTGTCGCCGAACGCCTTGGAGAGGTTCTGGACCTCGACGACGATCGAGCCCAGCCGCGGGCCCGGCGGGATCTGGATCTCCTCGAAGTCCAGCTTCCGCATCTTGTCGGCCTCGGCCGCCATCTCCTCGTAACGGGCGAGGCGGGCCTTGGACTTGGTCTGACGGCCCTTGGCGTTGGACCGGACCCACTCCAGCTCTTCCTTGAGCCGCTTGGCGCGCTTCTCGTCCTTGCGGCCCTCGACCTTGAGGCGGGAGGCCTTCTTGTCGAGGTACGTGGAGTAGTTGCCCTCGTAGGGAATCGCGCGGCCGCGGTCCAGTTCGAGGATCCACTCGGCGACGTTGTTCAGGAAGTACCGGTCGTGCGTGACGGCGACGACGGCGCCCGCGTACTTCGTGAGGTGCTGCTCCAGCCAGTTCACCGACTCGGCGTCGAGGTGGTTGGTGGGCTCGTCGAGGAGGAGCAGGTCCGGAGCCTCGATCAGCAGCTTGCAGAGCGCCACGCGGCGCTTCTCGCCACCGGAGAGGTTGGTGACCGGCCAGTCGCCGGGCGGGCAGCCCAGCGCGTCCATGGCCTGCTCCAGCTGCGCGTCGAGGTCCCAGGCGTTGGAGTGGTCCAGGTCGTCCTGGAGCTTCCCCATCTCCTCCATGAGCGCGTCCGAGTAGTCGGTCGCCATCAGCTCGGCGACCTCGTTGAAGCGGTTGAGCTTGCCCATCAGCTCCTTGGCGCCGTCCTGGACGTTCTCCAGCACCGTCTTGGACTCGTCCAGCTCCGGCTCCTGCATGAGGATGCCGACGCTGAAGCCGGGCGACAGGAACGCGTCGCCGTTGGAGGGCTGCTCGATGCCCGCCATGATCTTGAGAACGGTGGACTTACCGGCACCGTTCGGACCGACCACACCGATCTTCGCGCCCGGGAGGAAGCTCAGGGTGACGTCGTCGAGGATCACCTTGTCGCCGTGCGCCTTGCGCGTCTTGCGCATGGTGTAAATGAACTCAGCCAAGAGAAACCGTCCGGACGCTTGAAATCGGCAGTGGGCAGATACACCCCATCTTGCCTGACGGCTAGCCCTTGAAGGAAACCCGTTCGGTCACGGGGCCGTGACCTGGACGTTCGCGAATCGCGCTGGTAGCCGACCTGTCACGGACTGCCGCCGTCAGTCACTGTCAGGCACCCTCGCGCGACCCAGGGGCGACCCAGAGACGGCCCAGGACCGGCCGAGTGACACCCGCACCGGAGAGCGACCGTTGGACTCCGGCCTTCCGGACTCCGGCCTTCGGGCTCCAGCCTTCGAGGGCATGGCCGCTCACCGGCCTCACCGGTGGCCGACGGGTCACCGACTGTCGGCACCGACCACTGCCGAGCGACATCGCCCGGCCACCCGCCACCCGCCCCCGCCTGCCGGCAGGACCCCGCTCCGTCGCGTGGCCCTCCCCCCGCTCCCACCTCCTCGCCTCGTGCGCGGCCTGTCCGAGGAGCACACTTCTTATTAGGGCTTCACCAGGGGGCGGCGGCTTCGGAGGTGATCGCGATGACACAGATGACAGCGACGCAGACACGGACCACGGTCGGCTGGCACGTCGAGATGGAATTCCAGGAGGACGACCACCGCACTCGCGCGGCAGCTCTCCTTCGGCTCCCCGACGGGAGCGAAGTGCGTGCCCACGGGTACGCCAGCCGCCACCCCTCCGACTCGAACCAGCCCAGGGTCGGCGAGGAGGTCGCGGGCGCGAGGGCCCTGAACGAACTCGCCATGCAACTGCTGACCAAGGCCCACGACGAGATCGACGCGGCTTCGGGCAGGACGTCACACACCCTGAGGTGACGGGAGCGGCCGTCTCAGCTGGATCGATCCGGAGAGGGACCGGCGGCCCTGCCCGTGCCGTGGAAGCGGCCCCGGTCGCACAGGCATCGGTCTCGGCGTTGTCCTCGACGCCCGGTCGCGCATCCAGCGGTTACGCATCCAGCGCGTCGCCGACGACACGTCGGGCACCGGCCGACCGCCGAGCGACATCCCAGTCGGCGACGAATCCGCCGACGGTGCGGTGGCCGGCGGTTCCGGACGCCTGGCGGGATCCGAGTCGGCCGAGGGGGCCACGAACTCATCCAAGTCCCCCAGGGCTTCGATGACCTCGATGACCTCGATGACTTCGTCGAGGGACAGACGGATCCCTCGGGAGGACATGTCCATCGGCCGATGGACATCCGGAGCGGACGGACACTCCCGCCCAGCCACGCCGACAGCGTCGGGATGCCGTCGATCCTGACGGAGACAGACACCGAACCGCTGTCGGCCGATGCCCCGCCCTGCCCCCGACGCGGGCTCCAACGGGCAGAGCGGCCATGGCCTTTGTCCGTTGGAGCCGAACACCTCGGCATCGCCGATTCGACAGTTCGACACGAACCGGACGCCCGCGACTACGCCGAAGCCCTGCACACCCACCCCTCACCAACCCCCATCTAACTCAACTCCCCTACGCAACAACCAAGTTGATAGATGACCGCGATGAAATGCCCGCGGAATCAACGGATATACCCGCCAGTCACCAGCATCCAAAACCAGACACACCCCCCGGAAGCCGCTTTAGCGGCCGTCTCGCCACTTTCGAAACCCCCGCGGTATTACGTTTCCATAACGTCGCCTACACACTTCATCCACACTCTTTCCAGTCCGCTCACACGGCCTTTACTCTGATCTTGGTCACCGCGACGGAGGCCACTCCTGGGGGGGAGTGCACGGCATGCACACAGCGTGGGAGCCAATGAAAACGGCCTGGCCAGGCGGCACTTGAGTCACCGCCCATCATCTCGGCAGTCGGCGCCCCGCAGCGGCGGGCGATCCCCACGGTGACCGACGCCGATCCGAAACTGTGAGCATCCCGTGAAGAGCGGAGCGACAGGGCGTCCCGGGAGTCATCCCTTCTGCCGGTTACAGCCCGCTCCGTAGGCTCCGCGCGCCCAACGCCGCACCGAGGGCGAGGGATTCCCGTAGAAGTCACCACTTCCCCATGACCGGCGCAGGGGAATTCACCAACCCCCGGGCGAATTCCCCTGTGTCGCCCAGCCGAACGACGCCGTAATGCCCGCAGGACTCGCGAGACCGAAATCGTTTGCAGGAGAAGAACCGTGGAGCTGACAGTAAGTGAGGTGGCGACGTCTCCCGACGAGACGCCGACCGCCCAGCAGTCACCCAAGCGCCGGCACTGGACGCGCCGAGTCCTCTCGGCCTTCATGAGCCTCGTGGTCCTCCTGCTCGCGGCCGGTTTCGCGGTGGCGGCAATCTCGGTCAAGTCCGGCGACTGGCAGGCCAGTTCGGTGCTGAGCGGCAGCATGGAGCCGAAGCTCCCGACCGGAAGCGTCGTCATCGCCCAGCGGGAACCCGTAGCGACGCTGAAGATCGGCGACGTCGTCATCTTCCACCGCCCGGACGAGCCGGAACGCCAGGTCGTCCACCGGATCGTGAAGATGACGCCCTCCAAGGACGGCCCGATCCTCGAAACCAAGGGTGACGCCAACGCGAGCGAGGACCCCTGGCGGGTCCGCCCCGAAGGCGACACCGCCTGGATCGTCCGTCACGACGTGCCCTACGTCGGCTACGCCGCCACGTCGATCCACACCGAAACCGGCTTCAGGGTGCTGCTCGGCGCAGCCGCGGTACTGATCGTGGGCGGCGTCGTCGTCCTGCTGTGGCGCCCGAAGAAGCCGGCCTCAGAGACCACCACCCCATAAGGGCAGCGGGACCCCGTCCCGTGACACGAAGCCGGGCGGCCACAGCCAGCGGCCGCCGGGGCGAGCCCTGTCATGCCCGGGCGCAAGCCCGAACCTTCACCCATCACGCAGAAAGGCCCACATCAGTGGCCATCTCCGCCAAGAAGAAGTTCGTCGCGGGTGCCGCGATCGCCGTCGGCAGCCTCGCGCTGATCGGCGCCGGCTCCGGTGCCTCCTTCATCGACGACGCCTCCGCGCAGACGAACGTCCGCTCCGGCAAGGCCGACCTCAACATCGTCAAGGGCGCCAACCCGGTCGACGCCACCGCGATCTACGACGGTGCCTCCCACCAGACCTACACCTGGGCGCCGGCCGCCTGGAAGTTCGTGGCCGACGACCAGGCCGTTCTCGACGGTGAGCAGCTCCTGGCCTCCTCCACCAGCCACATGTTCACCGAGTTCACCGTCCGGAACGACGGCACCGCCGGCGCCGGCGTCTCCTTCGAGATCGCCAAGAGCGGCGACCTCGCGAACAAGCTGGACGTCAAGGTGGAGCGCCTCGGCGACGACGCCGACAAGACCTGGCTGAAGAAGGGCGCCACCGCCCAGTACAAGGTCACGATCGACGTCAAGAACCTCGTCAACGCCGACCAGGACCTGACCGGTTCGGTTTCCGTCAAGGTCACCGCCGCCTCTTGATCCACCGTTGCGTGAGCGGGCCGGGGTTCCGACCGCATCCACCGGCCGGACCCCCGGCCCACTCCGCGCACGCCACGGTCCGGTGACCTCCGACCTGCCGCGGGAATGCCCTCCCGCGGCGGGTTCAGGCGCTCCGGCCACTTTACGGCGGGGCATCAGGCCGAGTCAGGCGGCCCGACGCCCCCGTATGCCGCATGTCCAGAACAGCACTACCGAAAGGCACAACGACGTGACCATCTCCAACAAGAAGAAGGCGATCGCCGCCGCGGCGATCCTCGCCGGCAGCCTCGGCCTGGTCAGCATGGGCAGCAGCGCCGTGTTCACCGACACCGTGACCGGCCAGGCGTCCGTCACGGCGGGCACCGCCAAGCTTCGGATCCAGGCCGACGGCTGGACCGTCACCAACGGTCACACCGCCACCCTCAACCACGTGGAATTCCTCGACTCGTCGACGAAGACCATCACCACCTCGATCATCAACGTCTTCAACGACGGTGACGTCAACCTCGACGTCACCCCCACGGTGCAGACCGGCGGCGACGACCTCGGCCTGAAGGTCAGCTACAAGCGCGTCGGCGGCACGGGCGACGGCCGTCCGGACCTGGCCGCGGGCAACTACGTCCAGTACGTCGTGACCGTCGAGGCCGGCAACCTCGGCAACGAGGTCTCCGGCAAGACGGAGAACATCACCTTCAGCGTCACCGGCACCGCCTGATCCTTGCCGGACACGGCGGGAACTTGACCGACCCACCCACAGCTCACCCGGCCCGACCTGGATTCTCGCCAGGTCAGGCCCGGTGGGCCGAGGTGTTTTCACCACCGCTCGCACCCGGGCGTCCAGGTGGGGGGGGGGGCCGCAAGGGGAGGCCACCCCCAGAAAAAAAAAAAACACCACCCCCCCCCCAAAGGCAGACCCCCCCCCCCCCGCCCCACGAGACGAAAAGCGTGGGGGAGGTTT
>NZ_JBVJCT010000005.1:30706-118956 GCF_055588305.1 Streptomyces sp. NPDC042002
CTTTGTGTTTATTATGAGCGTCGCGGTGCTTTCGCCCCCCTCCCCCCCCCCCCCCCCCCCCCCCCCCCCCCCCCCCCCCCCCCCCCCCCCCCCCCCCCCCACCGCCCGGAACACGAGACACACCCGGCTCTATCAGAAGGGCTCAACCCCCATGGCCATCTCCGACCGGAGAAAGATCGTGGCGGCGCTCACGCTCGCCGCGGGCGGCTTTGGCCTCATCGGCGTGAGCAGCGGTGCCACGTTCACCGACACCGTGGCGGGCTCCTTCGCGGTCAAGGCGGACTTCTCTCCCACCCCGACGGCCACGAGCACGGCAACGGACACGCCGACGCCCACTCCGTCGGAATCCACAAGTTCGCCGACGGCGACGGCCACGGCCACGGCCACGGCCACGGCGAGTCCTACAACCACGGCCACCGCCAGTTCCACGCCCACCCCGCACGCCGATCTCGCCGTGGACGTCACACCCTCCGACTGGAACAAGTGCGACAGCGACAGCCACAGCGTCATCTGCACCTACAAGAAGTCCCTGACGCTCAACAACTCCGCCTTCACGCCGCTCTCACGGGTGACGGCCACCAACTCCGGTGACGCCGACCTGACGGTGACGGCCAAGGTGACGCTGCCCGCCACGCTCACCGCGGCGGGTGTCACGGCGGAGGTCGTACGGACCGACAACGGCCCGGCCACGCTGAAGGCCGCCGCCAACCACAAGGGCGACAAGGCCGTTTACGAGGTCCGGCTCACGGGCCCGAAGAACTACACCGTCGCCATGTCGGACGCGAAGAAGATCACCCTCAGCTTCACCTACGCCACCGCCTGACCCGGGCCCGGCGCTACGGGGCGGTCGGCCGACGGGGACCCATCGGCCGACCCCCTGCCACGGAAACCCCACGACGCCCGGTGCGTTTCCGGTCAGCTCTCGGACCCCGGGAAACGGACGGAAGCCGGGACAGACCTCCCAGAGATGCCCCGGCAGGCTGAGCCGCCCCGCCGAAACCTCGCCACGTGTTCGGCGGGGCCACCCGCGAAAACCCGGTGACAGCCGGACAGCCCCGGACCTTCCACTTGATCATCGGGGAGGCGTTCGGGCTTCGTCGCGTCGAGTGAAACGTGTCCTGACCAGCAAAAAGCCCTCCCCAAAGGGAGGGCGGAGACTGGCGCCCCCGGCAGGACTCGAACCTGCGGCCAAGCGCTTAGAAGGCGCCTGCTCTATCCACTGAGCTACGGGGGCCGGGTGTGTCGGCCTGTGTCCTGGTGCCCGGGTGTGGGCTGATCCGTGACCTTGCCGGGGACAAGAATAGGGCTCCCGCATCCCCGTCCCTCATGCTTCGCCTCCGTGGCTCAATGTGGAGGTTCAGTGAAGCGGTCCTGATAATCGCAGGCAGGTACGAATCGTGCACCGCTTTTGGCGTCTCGCGCACCGGGTGTTGTGCACTCGTTATGCCTGCGCCCCAGTCATCCCTTCCGTCCCGTCTGTCCTGTCGGCGCGCAGGCATACCCATATGCTTCAGAAAGACTCCAAAATTGGGCATTCTTCGCATGTGGTGACCTTGGACGTACGGCCTCAGCTGCTCGACGCACTTTCCGCCCTGCGCGACCGTGTCGCCGCCGCACGCTTTCCGCTGCCCCTGGCAGGGGCTCCACGCGCGCGTGCCAACCGCGACGAACTGCTCGCACAGCTCGACGACTATTTGGTGCCCCGGTTGAGAGAACCCGAAGCACCCCTTCTCGCCGTCATCGGAGGGTCCACCGGTGCCGGCAAGTCGACCCTCGTCAACTCCCTTGTGGGGCGCCGGGTCAGCGAAGCGGGCGTACTGCGCCCGACGACCCGTACACCGGTGCTGGTGTGCCATCCGGAGGACCATCACTGGTTCAGCGGCATGCGCGTGCTGCCCCAGCTCACACGCGTGTGGGTGCCCCATCAGGAGCCCGGCGACGATCTTCCCGCCCCCACCGAACACGGGGAGCGGGTGTTGCGTATCGAGACCGCCGACACGCTGCCCCGCGGCCTCGCCCTCCTCGACGCGCCCGATGTCGACTCCCTGGTGGCCGACAATCGCGTGCTGGCCGCCGAACTGATCTGCGCGGCCGACATCTGGGTGATGGTCACCACGGCCGCGCGGTACGCCGACGCCGTGCCGTGGCATCTGCTGCGTACCGCCAAGGAACAGAAGGCGACCCTGGTGACGGTCCTGGACCGGGTACCCCACCAGGTGGTGTCCGAGGTCTCGCGGCAGTACGGGGCGCTGCTCGCCAAGGCGGGACTCGGTGAGGCCCCCCGCTTCACCGTGCCCGAGCTGCCCGAGTCCGCCTGGGGCGGCGGCCTGTTGCCCGCCACGGCCGTCGCGCCGCTGCGTACGTGGCTCACGCACCAGGCCCAGGACCCGGGAGCCCGCCACGGGGCGATGGCGCGTACGGCCTACGGTGTCCTCGACTCCCTGAGGTCGCGGATGCCGGAACTGGCCAGTGCCGCCGCCGCTCAGTACGCCGCCGCGACGCGGCTCACGGCGGCCGTCGACGGGGCGTACGACAGCGAGCACACGCGCGCGAAGGGGCGTCTGCAGGCCGGAGCCGTGCTCTCCGGGGACGCCCTCAAGCGCTGGCGCGCCTATCCCCTCGACTGCACGGCCGAGGAACTGCTGGACGCGCTCGTGGAGAGCCTGTCCGCCCTGCTGCTGTGCTCCGTCGCGGCCGCCGACGAACGCGTGGACGACGCCTGGCGCCGCGAACCGGCCTCGGGCGCTCCGGGGCTGACGGATCGTGATCCGACACTGGAGAGCGCCGAGCACCGGATCGGTCTGGCCGTACGACGCTGGCGGCGGGTCCTGGAGGAGTACGCCGAGGACGAGGTACGCGACCTCGACAAGAGTGTCGCGCCGGACCCCGCGGTGGTGGCCGCGCTGGTCGCCACGGCGCTCCTGGGCGGCCGCAGGGCGCGCAGCGCGGGTGAGGGGCTCGCCGAGCGGATCGGGGCGCACGGCGCGCTGCGGCTGCGCGACAAGGGCGGCCGGCTGCTCACGGACCTCATCGACAAGGCGCTGCAGACCGAACGCGAGCGCCGCCTCGCCCCCCTTGAAGCGCTCGACGTCCATCCAGAACCCCAGGCCGAACTCATCGCCGCGCTGTCCGTACTGCAGAAGGAGAGGTGACCGCGGTGACTGCCGTCACTGACCACACGGATCAGGCCGACCGCCCCGGAGACGAACGACCCGAGAAGGGCCGTCCCGAAGAGAACAGTCATCCCAAAGAGGATCACTCCGAAGACGGCGCCCGCGAAAACGCCCCCTCCGGGGTGAACACCCCGGGCACCGCCAGCGCCGAGAACACTTCGGAAAACCGTTCGGAGAACGGTCCGCCCGGTGCGGCGGGTTCCGGGGCCGGGTCCCGGGCGGACATCGAGGGAGGCATGACGGGCACCGAGGGAGGCACTGAGGAAGCCAACGGGGGCGTCGGCGGCAACGCCCCGCGGAGCGGCGGCGCGGCCGGACGGGGCGCCCCGCGGGACGCGTCCGAAGCGGAGTCCCACGCGCGCGGGGAGGGCGACGACCCGGCACGCGCGGAGGACGGCCCCGTCTGGGACGACGGTCTCATCGCGCGGCGCGTGAGCGAGACGGCCCCCGGTCACTACCAGACGCCGTTGGCGGAGGCCAAGGCCGCCGTCCCGGCGGTGCCCGCCCCCCTCGCGTACGACGGGCCGCTGCGCTCGCGCCTGGACGCGCTCCGTGAGCTGGTGGGCCTCTCCCGCGCCCGTCTCGACAGCAGGACGCTCGCCGAGGCGGGCCGGGTCCTGGACGAGGCGGCGGCCCGCCGCAAACTCTCCGGGGAGCACACCGTCGTCGCCATCGCCGGTGCCACGGGCAGCGGCAAGTCGCAGCTCTTCAACGCGCTCGCCGGCGTGGCCATTTCGGAGACCGGCGTGCGCAGGCCGACCACCTCCGCACCCATCGCCTGCACCTGGAACGACGGCGCGGCCACCCTCATCGACCGGCTCGGCATCCCCGGGCGGCTGCGCAGACGCCCGCTGCAGAGCGCGGAGGCGGAGGCACAGCTGCGCGGCCTGGTCCTGGTCGACCTGCCCGACCACGACTCCGCGGCCGTCCAGCACCGAGAGCAGGTGGACCGCGTCCTGGCGCTCGTCGACGCGGTCATCTGGGTGGTGGATCCGGAGAAGTACGCGGACGCCGTCCTCCATGAGCGCTATCTGCGGCCCCTGGCCGGGCACGCGGAGGTCACCTTCGTGGTCCTCAACCAGGTGGACCGGCTCCCCGGAGAGGCCGCCGACCAGGTGCTCGACGATCTGCGGCGGCTGCTCGACGAGGACGGCATCGCGCTCGGCGAGTACGGCGAACCGGGCGCGACCGTCCTCTCGCTGTCCGCGCTCACCGGGGCCGGAGTCCCCGAACTGCGCGAGTGTCTCGGCCAGTTCGTGGCGGAACGCGGCGCCGCTGCACGGCGGATCTCGGCCGATCTCGACGCGGCCGCCGCGCGGCTGCGGCCCGTCTACGCGACCGGGCGACGGGCCGGGCTCAGCGAGGAGGCGCGCGACGAGTTCGCGGACCGGCTCGCGGACGCCGTGGGCGCCGTAGCGACCGGGGAGGCCGCCGAGCGGGCCTGGCGCCGCAACGCCAACCGCGCGTGCGGCACGCCCTGGCTGCGGCTGTGGCGCTGGCATCTGGAGCGGCGCGAGCCCCCGACCGGGCGCCTGCCCGTGCGCGCTCCCGCGGACGAGGAGGCCACCGCGCGCCAGCGTGTCGAGCAGGCGGTGCGGACGGTCGCGGACCGGGCCTCGTACGGACTTCCCGCGCCCTGGGCGCAGGCGGTGCGTGAGGCGGCCGTACGGGGCGCGCAGGGGCTGCCCGAGGCGCTGGACGACATGGCGGCGCGCGCGACGGCTCCGGCGGGACGGCCGCCGCGGCCCGGCTGGTGGCCCGTCGCGGTGCTGGCGCAGGCCGCGATGACGATCCTCCAGGTCATCGGCGGGCTCTGGCTGGTGGGCCAGATCATCGGGGTCATGTCACCGAACCTGGGGGTTCCGGTGCTGTTGATGGTGTCGGGCATCGTCGGCGGCCCGGTCGTCGAGTGGGGCAGCAGAATGGCGGCCCGCGGGCCGGCCAGACGCTACGGCCTGGAAGCGGAACGCCGATTGCGCGAGGCGGCCGCCGGGTGCGGGAGAGCCCGGGTGCTGGATCCCGTGGCCGCGGAGCTGCTGCGGTACCGCGAGGTACGGGAGCAGTACGGCCGGGTCATGGGGACGGCGACGGCGGGTACCCCGGTCGGGTGACGCGGTTTTCCGCAACCGGCCGGTAGCACACAGCGCCCAGCGGGCCCGGCCCGGCGGAGGCAGTCTGATCCCGCGGCGATCGCAGCGCATGCGCTCGCCGCGGCAGACGTATTCGCACGGGAGGGATTCACGATGAACGAGACGATGGTGTGCGCGGTGGGCAATGTGGCGACACGGCCCGTGTACCGGGAATTGGCGAACGGCGCGTCGGCGCGGTTCCGGCTGGCGGTGACCTCGCGGTACTGGGACCGCGAGAAGAGCGGGTGGACGGACGGGCACACCAACTTCTTCACGGTGTGGGCCAATCGCGCGCTCGCCACGAACGTGGGGGCCTCGGTGTCGGTGGGCGACCCCGTCATCGTGCAGGGCAGGCTGAAGGTGCGCACCGAGACACGCGACGGGGAGAGCTGGACGTCGGCGGACATCGACGCGGTGGCGATCGGCCACGACCTCTCCCGCGGTACGTCGGCCTTCCGGCGTCCGTCCAAGGAGGGCGAGCCGGCTTCGGCGCACCGCCCTGAGCCCAGTTGGGAATCGGCGCCCGACACCCCGCCCGGGAGCGCGTCCCAACAGCGTCCCGAACCGGCCGGGGTGACGTGATGTCAGAGAGAGTCACGATCTGACCGAACTGCGGCTTATCGACAAATACACTGCGAACAACTCTCGTGGATTTGTCGATAGGCGCAGCTCACGGACGTGATCGCGATAACGATTCCGAGTCGGATCGGTTATCGGATGACATGACCGGGGGGAGCGATGCGCCGCTTCTTTAGGATGCCGAACACAGCTCTCGGGGCTTCTGATTCTGCTGGCGGGACCGTCCCCCATGTCAAAGGGTCCTGCTCGAAGGGGAATTCTGTGTCTTCTGCGTTCTCTGTGTTGTCCGCACGCGGGCGAGGGGCCGCCCGCCTCGCCGCAGCGGCGTTGGTGTGGGGGCTCGCGGCCGCGGGGACGGTCGCCGCAGCCGGTACGGCCGCCGCCGACGAGACCCCGCAGAGCCAGGGTGGAGCGAGCGCCACCATAGGCGACTTGAAGACCTACGGGTCTGCGGTCATTCATGAGAACGGCGAGGACTCCTGGGTCTCGGCCGGCCTGTTCGAGATGTCCGTCGACAACGGCGGCATGCTGCAGACCTACTGCATCGACCTCCACAACCCGACACAGCGGGACGCCAGGTACCAGGAGACCTCCTGGAGCGGCACGTCGCTGAACGGCAACAAGGACGCGGGCAGGATCCGCTGGATCCTGCAGAACTCCTACCCGCAGGTGAACGACCTGGCCGCGCTGGCCCAGAAGGCCGATGTCACCGGCCTCACCGAGCAGGACGCGGCGGCCGGTACGCAGGTGGCCATCTGGCGGTTCTCGGACGGCGCCGACGTGGACGCCGCGGACCCGGGGGCGGAGAAGCTCGCGGACTATCTGCAGAAGAACGCGCGGAACCTGCCGGAGCCCGAGGCCTCGCTGACGCTCGCCCCGGCCGCGGTCTCCGGCCACGCGGGCGAGCGGCTCGGCCCGGTCACGGTGCACACCAACGCGGGCAGCGTGACGGTGACACCCCCCACGGACACCGCGGCCAGCGGGGTGAAGGTCGTCGACAAGGACGGCAAGGCTGTCACCTCCGCGGTCGACGGCAGCCGGGTCTTCTTCGACGTGCCGAAGGACAGCGCGGACGGTTCCGCCTCGCTCACCGTGCAGGCCTCCACGACCGTGCCGGTCGGCCGCGCCTTCACCTCGGAGACCCGCAGTCAGACGCAGATCCTCGCGGGCTCCAGCGAGTCCACCGTTTCCGCCACGGCCACCGCGACCTGGGCGGCGAAGGGTGCGATACCCGCCCTGTCCGCCCAGAAGAACTGCGCCAAGGGTGGCGTGGACATCACGGCGGCCAACAAGGGCGACGAGGCGTTCACGTTCGAACTGATGGGCGCCGAGCACACCGTCGCGGCGGGCGTGTCCCAGACGGTCACCATCCCGCTGCAGGAGGACCAAGCGTACGACTTCGGCATCGGCGGCCCGAACGGCGTCGAGAAGCGGTTCAAGGGCGTGCTGGACTGCAAGACCCAGGGCGCCGCGACCGACGTCTCGACCCAGACGCTCAGCGAGCCGAGCCCGGCGTCGGTGGGCGGCTCCAGCGGCGGCACCGACCTCGCCGAGACCGGTGGCTCCGGCTCGACTCCGATCATCGCGGGCGCGGCCATCGCCCTCGTCGTGATCGGCGGAGCCGTGGTGGTCCTCGTCCGCAGGAAGCAGACACCGCCGCAGATCTGACCGGCACGGCACCTCGACCACCGGGCTGCCGGGCTGCCGGGCTGCTCTGCCGCACAGCGTCCTCGGCCGCCGTGTCACCCGGCTACCCAGCCACACGGCCGCCAGGGAGAGTACGGCCGCGGCGTGGTGCGTGGTGGTCCGTCGGGGTTGCGGAATGTGGCCGTGGGGACCTTCCGCCCCGCCGACGGGAGTTGAGGTCGGCGGGGCGGCGGGCGCACAGTGGTTAGGAGCGGGTGCTCCGGCCGCGTACGACGGCGAATCCGGCCGCGATGAGGCCGAGGACACCGACGATCAGGCCTGCTGTTCCCAGGGCACGCGCGGTGGAGTCACTGCTCTTGTCGCTCGCGGTCGATTCCTTGGCCGCCGAGGAGGCGGACGCCGAGGACGAGTCGGATCCGGAGGCCCCGGTCCCGGTCCCGGTCCCCGCCGAAGGAGTGTCCTCTCCCGCGCCCTTGGCGGTGAGGGTCAGCGCCGGAGCCGGGCTCTCCGGCTCCTCCGCGCCCTTCTGTGGCTCCTCGATCCAGCGGACCACATTGCCGTCCGAGTAGGTCTGGAGGGTCTTGAAGCTCAATTGGTCGGTGTCGTCCGGCAGTTGGCCGAAGGCGACCTCGAAGTCCTGGAACTCGCCGTGGCGGATCCTGCCCCCGGTCCAGGTGATCTCGGAGACGGCGTCGGTGATCGTGCCGTCGTCCGTCTTGATGGGCTTCTTCAGCTTGATGGTCGTCACCTTGGCGGTCCAGCCCGCCTGCGGGGTGACCAGGACACCCAGGACCGGATGATCGGTGGGCAGGAAGACCTGCACCTTGGTGGTGCTGGCGGTGTCCTCCTCGTTGGGGACGCGGAAGCTCAGGAGACCGTCCGTGGCTCCCTTGGCGTAGCTCTCGGGGTGGACCGTCACATGCGCGAAGGCGGCGCCCGCGGCGGTCAGGAGGCCCGCGGTGGCGAGGGCGGCGACCGTGCCGGTGCGGCGCAGGGTGGTGCTCATCGGGGACATTCAGGGAACTCCGTACTGGGGGGAACGTGGTCAGGGCGTGTACGCGAGCCCTGCCGGCGGTCCCCGGCGCGAGACGGCGTGACGCAGCAGTGTCCGCCGGAGTGGCCACGGTTCGGCCGGTGTCCGTCCCGCGGGATCCCCGTACGGCCGTACGGGAGGCAGGACCGTACGCGCCCTCCACCACGCGGCGAGGCCCGGCACGAACGCCACGGCCCGGCGCAGCAGGGACCACAGGGCGGCCTCGCCGCGCCGCAGCCACCAGGTCGTCAGCAGGGCCGCGGCGACATGCACGGCTGTGGCGTGGGGGGTCAGGGCGTGCGTGTGCGGGGCCATCATGGACGCCCCGTGCATGTCCATCACCATGCGCGGCCGGGCGGCTTCGAAGCCGAGGTGGAGTCCGGCCTGCGCGACCAGCATCGCGCCGCCTATCCCGGACAGGGACCGTTCGCGACCGCCCAGCGGACAGCCGATGGCGAAGACGGCGAGGAGTCCGGCGCCGTCCGCCCAGCGCGGCGGCGCCTGCCCGGTGGCGAGCAGGTGCCCCCCGGCGGCCAGCAGCACGCACAGCACGGCGAACACCGCCGCGCGCAGACTCCGTACCGCCAGGGACGCACTCATGGAGCCCAGATACTGCCATGGGGAGCGAGTGACCGTCGCGGTTCCCCCGGGGAGCCGTCCGTCACCCGCCGCCCGGCTCCCCCGGCCACCGCTCGGATAGGGTCCTGCTGAGCCTGGGAGGGACCCGAGATGCGACTTCGCTGTGCCGTGCTGGACGACTATCAGAGCGTCGCGACCGAGATCGCCGACTGGTCGCCCGTCGCGGACAGGGTGGAAGTCACCTGTTTCGACCGGCACTTCGCCGACGAGGACGCGCTGGCCGCCGCGCTGTCGGGGTTCGACATCGTCGTCACACTGCGCGAACGCGTGCCCTTCCCGGCGTCCCTGCTGGCCAGGCTGCCGAGGCTGAAGCTGTTGATCGCCTCCGGGATGCGCAACACGGTGATCGACTACCCGGCCGCCGAGGCGCACGGAGTGACCGTGTGCGGCACGCCGAGTTCCTCGACGCCCCCGGTCGAGCTGACCTGGGCGCTGCTGCTCGGCCTCGCGCGGGGCATCGTCACGGAGCACAACGCGTTGCGGGCGGGCGGTCCCTGGCAGAGCACCGTCGGCGCCGATCTGCACGGCCGCCGGCTCGGTCTGCTCGGGCTGGGCAAGATCGGCGCCCGGGTGGCCCAGGTGGGCCTCGCCTTCGGCATGCGGGTCAGCGCGTGGAGCCAGAACCTCACCGGGGAACGGGCCGAGGAGGCGGGCGTGGAGCTCGCCCCCTCCAAGGAGGAACTGCTGGCAGGCAGCGACTTCGTCTCCGTCCACCTCGCGCTCGGCGACCGCACCCGGGGCCTTGTCGGCGCCGCCGAACTGGCCCTCCTCAAGCCGACCGCCTTCCTCGTCAACACCTCGCGCTCGGCGATCGTCGACCAGGACGCCCTGCTGGCCGCGCTGCACGCGGGACGCATCGCCGGAGCCGGCCTCGACGTGTTCGACGTCGAGCCGCTGCCCGTCGGCCATCCGATGCGCACGGCCCCCCGACTGCTGACCACCCCGCACCTCGGCTACGTGTCGCGCTCCAACTACGAGACGTACTACGGCGCGGCGGTCGAGAACATCGAGGCGTTCCTGGCGGGCACACCGCTGCGCCGGCTCGGCTGACCGGGCCCGCTCGCCCGGTTGTCCGACAACTCGCCGATCGTCCGCCCCGGTCACCATGCCCCCTGCCCCCGTGGTCCCATGCCCCGTGGTCCCGTTGAGCGGACGTGCGACCGGACCGAGTGAACAGCCGTCCGTCCGGCTCCTGTTCGAAGAGGGATCCCCTGCTGAACGCCCGTGACCAGGTGTGGACGGAGGCGTTGAAGGGGAGTGCGGTCGCGTCGTGCCACCGCGCTCATCGATTCAAAGGAGAACGTGATGTCTCGCATCGCGAAGGCCGCCGCAGTCGTCGTGGGCACGGGTGCCGTGGCGCTCAGCGGGGCCGGTCTGGCCATGGCTGACGCCGGCGCCCAGGGCGGGGCCGTCGGCTCGCCCGGCGTCCTGTCGGGCAACGTCATCCAGGCCCCGATCAACGTGCCCGTCAACGTATGCGGCAACACGATCAATGTCGTCGGTCTGCTGAACCCGGCCTTCGGCAACACCTGCGTGAACGGCGGGGGTCACCACCACAAGGAGCAGCACCACCGCGCCCACGGCTACGGCAGCTGAGCCCAGCACGCGAAGGGCCCCCGGCAGGAAGTGCTGCCGGGGGCTTCGCCGTGCCCGGTACGTGTCCCGGTGACGCCCGTTCGCCGTACCCGTGGATGTCCGTCACGTACCGGTGGACCCCGCTACGCGTACCGGTAGATGCCGCTGTGGTCCTCCATCGCCTCCGGTGTCACGCCCCACGGGGGCATCTTCTCGTGCCGGGCGACGATGCGGCGGTACTGGGAGTTGCTGGGACCCGGGGGGCGCTCGGGCAGGTAGCGGGCGCCCCCGTGGCGCTTCTGCCAGCGGGACCACTGGAGGTCGATGAAGGCGTGGTGCAGCCAGAAGACGGGGTCGTTGACGGAGGCGCCGCCCAGCATGTGACCGCCGACCCAGCGGTGGACGCGGTTGTGGTTTCCCCAGGTGGCGTTCCCCGGCCCGTGTCCCCACCCCTCCAGCCGGTTCCGGAAGCCGTGTGTGGAGGTCGAGTTGAAGGGCGCCGTGTCGTAGACGGGGTCCTCCAGGGCCGAGTTCAGCTCGCCCTGGGTGGGCAGTTGGAGCGGCTGTCGCGGGCGGCCGAACTCGCGCGTGAGGAACGCGCCGTCGGTCACCCCTTCCTTGATCTTCCAGTTGCCCTGCGCGTAGGCGAAGGGTCCGGTCATGACCTGCCGGTCCGAGCGCCGCCCGTTGCCGCCGAGCAGGTCCTTGGTCCACGGCGCGGCGGACGGCGTGCGGTCCCGCGTCCAGTCCCAGTACGGCACACTCACCCCGGGGTCCACGCTCTGTAGCGCCCGTTCCAGGTCCAGCAGGAACCGCCGGTGCCAGGGCAGGAACGAGGGCGCCATGTGGGCGGCGCGCAGTCCGCCGTCGCCGTCCGAGACGTAGTACTCGATGTGTGCCCGGACGAACTCGTCGTACTGTCCCCGGCGTTTGACCTCCAGCATCGCGGTGACGAAGCGGCGGCGCTCCGCGCTCGTGAGGGTGCTGGCGTTCTTACGCGTGTACACCATGGTGGTGGCCGCCCCCCTCCGCACCGCTCCGCCTGCCGCTCTCCCGCGTGCCGGTTCCCCGTCCGCCGGTCCCCCGCGCACCGCCCGCGGCCGCGCCCCCCGCCTTGCCGTCCATACCCCTGAGGTGCTCGGAGGGTCCCAGCTCGTCGACGGCCGCGCGCGCCGCCGCCAGCGGTGTCGGATACGACTCGTAGTGGTCCACCATGCTGAGATAGCTGCCGTCCGCACGGCGCATCAGATGCAGCGGCCGTTCGTCCACCGTGACCTGCCACTCGCCGCCGGCGAACGCGGCCCGGCCGTCCGAACCGCCCTTCGTGCCGAGGATGTGCCGGCCGCGGTACACCTCGTCGAAGGAGAGGTCCTGGGGGTGGAGCCGGCGCGGCGGCCGTGAGGCCGCGACGACGGGGGCCAGCGCCACGCCGACGGCCGATACGAGCAGACCCCGCATGGCACCACGCCGGGTCAACGCCATTCCACCCGCCACGCGCTCCGCCCCGCGGCCGCGCGCCCGGCCGGGCGGCACCCGGCCCGGCCCGCACCTCGGCACTCTGCTCGACATCCAGCTGACGAACATGCATCTCTCCTCGACGAATTCAGGCTGCTTCGGTCCGACTGTTCCGGTCCGACTGTTCCGGTCCGGCCGCTTCGGTCCGCTTCAGCGGGATCAACGACGGCGGCGCCCGATGGTTCGGTCGGCAGGCCCGGTCCGGACTCCCCGGCCCGCTCCCCCGGACGGGGTCCGCCAGGCCCCGGGCCCATCTCCAGGTTCGCCCCCGGCAGCGGTCTTCAGCAGCGGTGTGAGCACGGCGGCCTGAGGCAGCCTCGGTTCGGGAAGGCCGAGGTGGTCGGGGTTCGGCGCGCTGAGCGGGCTGTCCACGGACGCTCCCGGGGTCGGCGTCCGCAGGCCGGCCGCCGGCGCGGAGAGACCGAGGTTGGTCGAATCCGTCGCCGAGGATGTGCGGGAGGGGCGTACGGACGTCCGCCCCTGGCAGCCCGCCGCTGAGCGGCACTTGGGGAACGGCCCGCTCGGGGATCATCCGGCCCTCGACGTACCGGGGCCCCTCCAGCCCGCCAGGCATCGGCAACGGCAACTCACCCGCGATGCTGGGCGCCTTCAGGCCGAGGGACTGCTCGACACCGTTCAGCGGCACCGGAAAAGGAGATTCAGCCCGTCCAGAAATCCCACCAACGGGTAAGGATCAGCATTCCGATGACGCCGATGTGCAGCACCGGAAAAACCCAGGTGAATTCCGCGAGGAATACCTTCAGCCAGTCCGGCGCGGGCAGAAAGTCATTCCGTACGTTGAAGGAGGTGACGTACCAGAACATGATGATCGTGGCGACCCATGCCAGACAGCACCACAGGCACAGCGAATTGATCCGGTAGAGCGACTGGAACTGCAGCCAGGTGCAGAATCCGACGCCGAAGAGCATGCCCGCGTCGAAGGTCAGCCAGTACCAGCGCGGGAATCCCGCACCGGTCAGCAGACTCACGCCGACACAGATGACGACGCCGTACGCCACCAGGCCCAGCATCGGGTTGGGGAATCCGAAGGCCGAGGCCTGCTCGCTCTTCATGATGTTGCCGCAGGAGACCACCGGGTTCAGGCTGCATCCCGGAACGAAGTTCGGGTTCTCCAGGAGCTTGATCTTGTCGATCGTGATGACCCACGCGGCGAGAAGACCGGCCGCCCCCGTGATCACCAGCAGCAGGGCGAGAGCACGGCCGCTGCCCGCGGTACGCCCGCGCGCACCGCTGCCGCCGTCCGTCCCCCGGCCCGCGGCGGCCGTCATCAGCCGCGCAGGCCGCGCGCGGGCAGCAGTACGTGCGCCGCGCTGAGCAGGGTCTCCTCGTCGCCCGCGAAGGCCGTCAGGTCCTCGGGCGCGACGGGCTTGCCAGGCTCGGCCACGGGCCAGGCGCGGGTGGCGAACAGGAAGTAGGCGTAACCGCGTTCCCCCACCGCGGCGAGCCACTCCGGCGGGACGACGCACTGGGCGTTGAGGTGCGGCATGCTGACGACGGCCTGGCCGGCCTCGACGAGCAGGGTGAGCGGCAGGCTCGGCTGCCGGGAACCGTCGATGAGCGTGTCGCCGACAGGCAGTCCGTTGTCGATCAGCAGCTGCCGGACGGCGGCCGCTGATCCTTCCGGGCCGCCTTCGCCGTCGCCCAGCGAGTAGGCGAGGAGATAGGGCATGTCACCGTCGGGGGCTTCACCGCTGAAGGCCATGACGGCGAGCGTGCCGAGATCGGCGACCCGAAGAGGGCGCATTTCGCTTGAGGTTGAGGTCACCGCGGAACCCTATCGATGCGCCCGTTCGGGTTCTGACCCGATATCACCCGACCGGGCGATGACCGGGAGCGTGACCACACGAACGAGGGACGCGGCTCGAACAGCGCGAAGGACCGATTCCGCGTCATGCGGAATCGGCCCTTTTCACCGCCTCGGATGTACGACGTCAGTCGTTGAGGCAGGTGTTGCCGAATGCCGGGTTCAGCAGGCCGACGACGTTGACCGTATCGCCGCAGCCATTGACCGGAACGTGAACGGGAACCTGTAGGAGGTTGCCCGACAGGACGCCCGGGGAACCGACCGCCGCGCCCTCGGCGCCGGAGTCCGCGGCGGCACTGCCCGCGGCGGCACCCGCGGCCATTCCGGCGGTGGCGAAAATCAGTGCGGCCTTCTTGGCAGTGTTCATTTTCAGCCCTTTCCTGGAGATTTTCTCGGAAATTTTCTCCAGAGCCCAGGAAAATGCGGGCGGGCGTTACGGAAAGACACGCGCGTAAGGGATACGACTATCCCTGAGGGGGAAGGCCGCCGAGAAGCTGCTGGGGACCGCTGGCCGTGTTGAGCGTCTTCGTCGCGCCGCTCACGCCGTTGAGCAGCGAGCCCTTGTTCTCGGTGTCGAGCGCGCTCGACTGATGCTGCAGGGGCAGGACATCCTGCGCGCTGAGGGAACGCTGGCTGGCAACGGTCTCCAGGGCGCCGTTGAGGCTGGAGGGCGTGAGGCCGGGGGCTCCGGCGGCGAACGCGGGCGCGGCGGCACCGGCGACGACCAGGGATCCGGCGACTACAGCGGCGGCCTTGAGGGACTTCATCGTGTTCCTTTCTTCGGCGACTGATGTCACCGGAGGGAATTCCTCTGTGCGCTGCCTAACGAGCCCCGAACGCGACGGAAACTCCGCGTGCAGAAAATTCCTGCACCCCACCCGGACGAACGGTGCGTCTCGTCCTCCTGTCGGACCCCGCGCGCGAACGGCCGCCGCGTGTGCGGCAACGCGAACCGGCCGCCCTCCCTTTCGGGTGGACGGCCGGCGGAAGGGTCCGCGATGACGTCAGCCGTTGACGCAGGTGTTGCCGACCGCGGGGTTCAGCAGACCGATGACGTTGACGGTGTTGCCGCACACGTTGACCGGAACGTGAACGGGAACCTGCACGACGTTGCCCGACAGGACGCCGGGGGAGTGGGCGGCCGCGCCGTGCGCGCCGCTGTCTGCGGCGGCGATGCCGGCGGCGCCGGCCACAGCGGCGGCGGCAACGGAGGTCAGGGCCAGGCCCTTCGCGATACGCGACATGGAGAAGTGCTCCTTGGAAATCGACTCAACATCCGGGCGGGATGCCCGGCTCTGGATTCAACGCGCGGCACACACGCGGGTTGTGCCTCCAAAGGGGTGATCTCGCAAACGGTCAAGCTTCACCAATCCGACACACATGCAAGCTTTCCCTGATAAATACGGACACCCGCTAGAGTCGGGCACCTCCGAGGGCGCCTGGAAGCAGGCGTCGACCGGCGTCGGGAGCGGACGGGGAGCCGACACGCATCCGTCTGATCCTCAGATTTTCCGTCCTTCCGCTGGTCCCGAACCTTTTCCCCCGAAAGGGCACCGCCGGTCATGCGTACTTCCCCGGGCCTGCTGCTGCGCCGTGCGCTCGTCGGCCGCTCCGCCCTCGCCACCTTCTGGGCACCGGGTGGCCCCGCGTCCGCGGAGCCGCCCACCGACAGGGCTCCCGCCGCGGAGGCACCGGCCCTGGCGTTCACGCAGCGGTACCACGCACTCCAGCACGGCGGAATCGTGCGGGCCGCGAACTCCTCCATCAGCTGCCGGAGTTCCACGAGGTCCGCCCTCCCCCACGGCCCCGTGAGAACAGCCGGGACGCCCCGCGCCACGACACCCGGGTGCCTCGCGGCACGCCGGGGCGGCCCGGGCGACTCGCTGTCGGTCTCGACGGGCCGCGGTGCGCCGGCGGTGCTGGGCGACTCCGCCAACCCCCCGGACGACGTTCTGAACTCGACGATCAGCGAGCCAGGACCCGGCGCGATCAAGCGGGTGCCCGCGTACACGAACACACTCGGTTACGACTCCGACGTCCTCGAACTTGGCAAGGGGATCCGTCGCGGGGGTGACCAGTTGGCCTTCCGGATCGTTTCGCAGCGGGACGCGGCCTGGGTCGGAGCACTGTTCGCCGCCGTCGACGCGAAGCAGTGACGCGCGCCCCGGCGCGCCGCCCGTAAGCAAGGAACCGCGCATGCACCTGCCAACAGACCCTCCGCCGCGGGTCCTTCATGTCACGCAGCCGATCGACGGCGGCGTCGCCCGCGTCGTCAGCGACCTCGTCAGGGCACAGCTCGCCGCCGGAACGCCGGTGACCGTCGCCTGCCCGGACGGCAACGGCTTCGCCCGGGAGGTACGGGCGCTCGGCGCGGACGTACGGCCCTGGCACGCGACGCGTGCACCAGGGCCCCAACTGGCCCAGGAGGTAAGGCGGCTCGGCCGTGTCCTGGCGCGGGTGCGGCCCGATGTGGTGCACGCGCACAGCGCCAAGGCGGGGCTCGCGGCCCGGCTCGCGCTGCGCGGACGGGTACCGACGGTGTTCCAGCCGCACGCCTGGTCGTTCGAGGCCGTCGACGGCGCCGCGGCGGCGCTCGCGCTGCGATGGGAGCGGTGGGGGGCGCGTTGGGCGTCCCGGGTGGTGTGCGTGAGCGAGGCCGAGCGCGCGACCGGCGTACGCGCCGGAGTGCGCGCCCCTTGGCGGGTGATCCCCAACGGTGTCGACCCGGAGCGTTTCCACCCCGCGTCCGTGGACACCGTACGAGCCGGGATTCCCCTGCTCTCCGGGGTCGATCCGGCGGCTCCGCTGGTGGTGTGCGTGGGACGGCTGTGCCGGCAGAAGGGGCAGGACGTCCTGCTGGAGGCGTGGCCCTCGGTGCTGCGCCGGATGCCCTCGGCCCGGCTCGTGCTCGTCGGGGACGGGCCGGACGCCGCGCGGCTGCGCGCCGGGGCACCGCGTGACGTGCTCTTCGCCGGGGCCACCGCCGACGCGGTGCCCTGGTACCAGGCCGCCGATCTGGTGGTGCTGCCTTCCCGTTGGGAGGGCATGGCGCTGGCGCCGCTGGAGGCCATGGCCTGCGGACGTCCGGTCGTGATGACGGACGTGGACGGCGCCCGCGAGAGCCTGCCCCCGGGGCATGACACCCGCTGTCTGGTGCCCTCGCCTGAGCCGGGACCGCTGGCGGAGGCGATCGGCGCGCTGCTGTCCGATCCGCTGCTGCGCGAATCGCTCGGCCACCAGGGACGCCGCCACGTACTGACCACGCACGACGTGCGCCTCACGGCCGACGCGGTCGCGGGGGTGTACCGCGAACTGCTGGCCGGCCGACAGCCGCAGCACGCCGGGAGCGTCATGTGCGCGGACCACACCGAGTGCAGGGAGTCCATCCACTCGTGACTGCGGAAAGCACCGTTCCCTCCCCCGGCGGACAGCCCCGGGAGTACGGATTCTCACCGGTCTCGGTCATGCCTTCGCGCGAGACCGACGGCGGATTCAGGTTCCCGGCCGGGCCACGGACCGCGCCCCGGCGTGCCTCCTGGCTGCCGCTGGCCGCCATGGACGCCGTCGCGGCGCTGGCGGCCGGGCAGACGCTCACGGAGATCCGGCTCCACCCACTGTTCGTCGTCGCGCTGCTGTTCGGCGTGGTCGCCCTGAACGCGCGGGCGTCACTGTACCGGCCGGCGCCGCTGCCCGCCCTGCTCGACGAACTGCCCGCCGTCTGCGCGCGGATCGCGGTCACCTGGTGCACGCTGGCCGCCCTGCTCGCCGCGTTCGCCCCGGACGGCGCGCTGTCGGCACAGACGCTGGCCCTGGGGTGCGCCGTACAGTCGGCGATCAGCTGCGCGGGCCGCGGCACGGTGCACTGGCGGCGTCGCCGGGCCCTCGCGCGGCGCCCCGGCGCGGCCCTGGTGATCGGCCCCGCCGGAACGGCGCAGCGGGTGTCCGCGGCCTTCCTGCGCCATCCGAACTGCGGGGTACGGCCGGTCGGTGTGGTCTCCGGCCAGCCGGCCGGCCCCGACGGACTCCCGGTCCTCACCACCGGCGAGGAAGTGCAGCGGGCCCTCATCCAGAACGGTGTGCGGGCCGTGCTCGTGGTGGAGCCGCCGAGCGAACACGGGCCGATGCTGCGGGCGTTGGCCCTCGCGGGCTGCGAGCTGTGGGAGGTCGACCCGGACTCCCCGTCGTACGACCGGGAGAGCCGCCACACCCTGGCCGGCTTCGCCTGCCGCCGCCTGTCGATCGGCCGGCGGCGCACCAGTTTCGGCAAGCGGCTCCTCGATGTCACGGTCTCCGGCACGCTGTTGCTGCTGTTCAGTCCGCTGCTGCTGATGTTCGCGGTCGTCCTGCGGCTGACCGACGGGCCCGGTGTGGTGTTCCGGCAGGAGCGCATCGGCAAGGACGGGCGGCCGTTCACGCTGCTGAAGTTCCGCACCCACCGCCCGGTCGACGCGCACGAGGCCGCGACCCGCTGGAGTGTGGCCAACGAGCAGGAGATGAGCGGCTTCTGCCACTTCCTGCGACGCACCTCGCTCGATGAGCTGCTCCAGCTCCTGAACGTCCTGTGGGGCGACATGAGCCTGGTCGGACCGCGCCCCGAACGGCCGTACTTCGTGGCCAAGTTCAGCCAGACCTACCCCGGTTACGCGGCCCGTCACCGGATGCAGACCGGCATCACCGGGCTCGCCCAGGTGCACGGGCTGCGCGGCGACACCTCGATCGAGGACCGCTGCCGGTTCGACAACGCGTACATCGACAACTGGTCGCTGTGGCAGGACGTCTGCATCCTGCTGCGCACGGCCGCCGCGCTCGTGCGCCCGACGGGGAGCTGAGCCGGTGAGCCACTCCCTGCCCCTCACTCCCCTGGACACGCTGACCGCCGCCCTGCGGCGCGCGCTGCCGGTGCTGCCCGTCATCGCGGTGATGGCGCTGCTCGGGCTGCCGGTCGCGCCGAGCGACGAGGGCGGCGCGAACATCGCGGACGCCATGTCCGGTCTCGTGGTGCTCTGCTGCGCGATCCATCTCGTACGGGCCCGGCGGCGCCCCCTGTCCGTGACCGCCGCCGTGGTCATCGGGCTCCCGGTGATCGGCATCGCGGTCTCGGCGGCCGGGGCGGCGGACCCGGGAGCCGGGATCACCGGCCTCACCCGCTATCTCCAGATCTTCGTACTGGTACCGGCCGCCGTCCTGCTGCTCGTGCGCGACCGGCGCGACCTGCGGCTGCTGGCCTGGTCGTTCGTCGCTCTGGCGCTGTGGCAGGGGGCGGTCGGGGTACGGCAGTACGTCACCGGGACCGGCGCCTCGTACCAGGGCGAGGACGTCCGGGCCGTCGGCACCTTCGGGCCGACCGACGTGATGGGCATGGCGACGGTGGTCGCGTTCGGGCTGGTGTGCGCGGTGGCACTGGCGCTGGGGACGGGTGAGGCGCGGCGGCGCTCCGTCGCGGTGCTGTGCGCGCTGGCCCTGCTGCCGCCGCTCGCGCTGTCGTTCAGCCGGGGCGCGTGGATCGCCACGGCGGTGGCCTGCGGCGCGCAACTGGTGCTGGCGGGGCTGCGGCGCGCGGTGAGGGTGGGCGCCGTGCTGGCCGCCGCCGGGATGATCCTCGTCGGCGGGCTGGGTGTCGGCACCTCGATGCTCCAGGAGCGCATCGCCAGCATCACGCAGGTCACCGACGCGCCGGACCAGTCGGTGACCGACCGGTACACGATGTGGGCGGCGGCCACCGACATGTGGCGCGAACACCCGCTGACGGGCGTCGGGTTGAAGGGCTTCCCCGACAACCGGGACGGTCACGCCTCGCTCGCCCTCTCCTCGGGCAGTGACATCGCGGGCGCGGGCGCCGACTACCACAGGCAGCCGCTGCTCTCGCCGCACAACATGTATCTCCTCGTCCTCAGCGAACAGGGTCTGATCGGGCTGCTCGCCCTCGCGGGAAGCTGGCTCGCGCTCCTGGTGTGCGCGCTGCGCGGGCTGGTCCGCGTACGCCGCACGCCACCGGACGCCACGGGGCCCGGTCCCGCCCCGGGGCGCGCCCCGCCCGGCACGGACTGCGCGCTCGTCGCGTGCGGGCTGATCGTCTGGCAGCTGGTCGACTTCGTGTACGCGGACATCGGCGGCCCCTCCACGGTCCTGACGGCCGTCGTCTTCGGCGTCATCGGCTGGTGGGCGCTGATGGATCCGTCGACACCGTCCGGCACCGACGCGACGACACCGGCCCCTTCGGTACGGGAGGAGGCCGCGGCGCGATGACGGTGACGCCGCCCAGGGCGGGGGAGGGCCCGAACACGGACACGGGCTTCGGGACAGGCACGAGGACAGGCACGAGGACTGGCACGAGGACGGGGGACGCGGGGATGAGCACGGATACAGGGGCGGGCACGGGCACACCGGCGGGAGCGGGGCCGGAGTCAGGGACCGGCGCGCGGACAGGAGCCGTCCCCGGGACGGGGGCTTTCTCGGGGACAGGACCCGGCGTCGAGTCCGTCGTCCCGTTGCCCTGCGCCCGCGCCTCCAGCTCCCCCACGGGCTCCGCCTTAGCCTCCGGCGCCGTACGGCACCCCGGTCCTCCAAAGGAAGCGGGGCAGACCGAGGCGGCCTCCAACCGGTTCCTCGCCAAGGCCGCTCTCGTCACCATCGCCCTCTCCATCGCCGGAGCCCTGCTGGGCCTCGGCCGGGATCAGGCGCTTGCGCATCTGTTCGGGGCCGGGTCGGACACGGACGCGTTCCTCGTCGCGTGGACGCTGCCGGAGTTCGCGGCGACACTGCTGATCGAGGACGGGCTGGCCTTCGTGCTGATCCCGGCGTTCAGCATGGCCGTGGCGCGGCGCGCGCAAGGAGCCGCCGGTGATCCGGTGCGCGCGCTGGTCGCCGCCACCCTGCCCCGGCTGACGCTCGCCTTCGCGGCCGTCGGGGCGCTGTTGATCGCGGGGGCGCCGTACCTGGTCGAGGCTCTGGCGCCGGGTCTGCCCGATCCCCGGCTCGCGGTGGACTGCACCCGGCTGACCGCGACCTGCGTGTTCTCGTTCGGGCTCGCCGGGTACTGCAGCGCGGCCCTGCGGGCGCACCGGCGCTTCGTGGCACCGGCGGCGATCTACGTGGCGTACAACGCCGGGATCATCGCGGCGATGTTCGTCCTCGGCACCCGCTGGGGCGTGCGGTCCGCGGCCCTCGGTGTCGCGGTCGGCGGCGCGCTCATGGTGGTGGCACAGGGGCCGTCGCTCTGGCGGCAGCTGCGGCGCGGGGAGTCGGCGGCCGAGGCTCCGGGCGGTGAGCCGGCCCGCCCGATGGATCTGACCCTCATCGGCACGGTCCTGCTCTTCGCGCTGTGCCGGCAGTCCCAGGTCCTCGTCGAACGCTTCCTGGCCTCCTCGCTGCCCGCCGGGGCCATCTCGCATCTGAACTACGCCCAGAAGGTGGCGCAGATGCCGATGGTGCTCTCGCTGATGCTGTGCACGGTCACCTTCCCCGTGGTCGCGCAGGCCATCGCCGAGGGTGACACCGAGCGGGCCCGCGACCGGGTGGAGCGGGATCTGGCGCTCGTCTCCTGCACGGTGCTCCTCGGCACGGCGGCGGTCGTCGCGTGTGCCCCGCAGATCATCCAACTGCTGTTCCAGCGGGGCGCGTTCACCGCCCAGGACACGGCGGCGACGGCGGCGGTCATGCGTGTGTACGCCCTCGGGCTGCTGGGCCACACCCTCGTCGGCGCGCTGGTGCGCTCGTACTTCTCCTCGGGGCGGCCCACCTGGTACCCGCTGTTCGCGATGACCGCCGGGATCGTCGCGACCTGCTGGGTCGGTGTGGTGGCCGTCGGCCCCTGGGGGGTGTGCGGGATCGCCGCCGCCAACGCGACCGGCATCACCCTCAGCGCCCTGCTCCTGCTGTACGGCATGGGGCCGCGCAGTGTGCCGATCCGCACCCGGAAGGTGGTGGCCGAGATCGGCAAACCGCTGCGGGCCGCGGTGGCCGCCGCGGTGGCCGGTGGTCTGTGCGCGAGCCGCGTGGACTCCCCGCTGCTCGGACTCGTCGTCGGCGGCACGGTCGTGACCGTCGTCTTCGCCCTGCTGGCCTGGGCCCTCCGGGTCCAGGGGTTCGCTCCCGCACTCCGTTCCGTCAAACGAAGGGTTCCGCATGCCCGTTT
Organism: Streptomyces sp. NPDC042002; assembly: GCF_055588305.1. Classification (NCBI taxonomy): domain Bacteria; kingdom Bacillati; phylum Actinomycetota; class Actinomycetes; order Kitasatosporales; family Streptomycetaceae; genus Streptomyces; species Streptomyces sp. NPDC042002. Next base: position 52,956 of record NZ_JBVJCT010000005.1, read on the forward strand.
CCGCTGACAGCAGCAGACGTACCGGCACGAGCTCCCTGGACGCCCCGCCCTGGGTGGCGATGTACCACTCCGTCGGGGACTGTTCCGACGACCCGTACCGCATCACGGTCTCCCCGGACCGCCTCGACCAGCAGCTCGGCTGGCTGCGCCGGCGCGGTCTGCGCGGGGTGCGCATGACGGACCTGCTCGCGGCCCGCGCCCGCGGCCAGGGGCAGGACCTGGTCGGCCTCACCTTCGACGACGGGTACGCCGACTTCATCGAGACCGCGCTTCCCCTCCTGCGGCGCCACGGCTTCGGCGCCACCCTCTTCGTCCTGCCCGGCCGGATCGGCGGCGACAACGCCTGGGATCCGCTGGGCCCCCGCAAGCCGCTGCTGGGCAAGCAGGGCATCCGGCTCGCCGCCGCCTCCGAGGGCATGGAGGTCGGCTCGCACGGACTCACCCATGTCGATCTGACGAAGGCCGACGACGCCGTGCTGCACGCCGAGGTCACGGAAAGCAGAGCGGTGCTCTCGGAGTTGATCGGTGCTCACGTCGGCGGCTTCTGCTACCCGTACGGGACCATCGACCGCCGGGTCGTCGACGCCGTCCGCGAGGCCGGGTACAGCTACGGCTGCGCGATCGACCCCGGCCCGCTGACCGGCCCGTACGCCCTCCCCCGCGTGCACATCGGCGAGAACGACACCCCCGTACGCCTGTTCCTGAAGCACAAGCTGCACCGGCTGCGCCGCCGCCCGGTCGAGGCGGGCCGATGAAGGCGCTGCACATCATCACCGGGCTCGGCGTCGGCGGCGCCGAGCAGCAACTGCGGCTGCTGCTGCGGCACCTGCCCGTCGAATGCGATGTCGTGACGCTCACCAACCCGGGCGCGGTCGCCGACGGGCTCGCCGACGACGGTGTGCGCGTCATCCATCTCGGCATGAGCGGCAACCGCGACCTCGGCGCGCTCCCCCGCCTGGTGAAGGTGATCCGCTCCGGCCGCTACGACCTCGTGCACACCCACCTCTACCGGGCCTGCGTGTACGGAAGGCTCGCCGCCCGGCTGGCCGGGGTGAAGGCCGTCGTGGCCACCGAGCACTCGCTCGGCGACTCGCAGATGGAGGGCCGCCGGCTCAGCCCGGGCGTGCGCGCCCTGTATCTGGCCAGTGAGCGGCTCGGCCGCGCCACCGTCGCCGTCTCGCCCACGGTCGCCGAACGGCTGCGCCGCTGGGGCGTGCCCGGACCGCGCATCGAGATCGTGCCGAACGGTGTCGACATCGCCCGCTTCCGCTTCGACCCGGTGCTGCGCGAACGCACCCGCCGCCGGCTCGGGCTGCCGGAGGACGCGTACGTCGTCGGCGGCGTCGGCCGGCTCACGGCGGGCAAGCGGTTCGACGTCCTGATCCGCGCGCTGGCCGAACTGCCTGTCGACTGCTGGCTGTTGCTGGTCGGCGGCGGCACGGAGGAGAGCGTGCTGCGGGGCGCGGCCTACGACGCCGGGGTCGCGGACCGGGTTCTGTTCACCGGCGAGCGGCCCGCCGACGGCTTTCCCGGCGCCGATCTGCCGTCGCTGATAGGGGCCATGGACGTCCTCGCCTCGCCGAGCCCCGAGGAGGCGTTCGGGCTGGCGGTCGTGGAGGCGCTCGCGGCCGGACTGCCGGTGCTGTACGTCTCCTGCCCGGCCGTCGAGGACCTGCCGCCCGAGGCGGCCCGCGGTGCCACCCGGGTCGAGGGCGGCGCGGACTCCTTAGCCCGCGCCCTGACCGGCGTCCGCGCGGAGGGTCCCGCCCCCCGCTCGGCCGCGGAGGCGGCCCACCACTACTGCATCACCCGCAGCGCCGCACAGCTCATGGACGTGTACGCGGCCGCTGTCTCGCGCACCTGACTGGAGTGAGTTCCACATGTCCGAAAACCTCACCAGGGGCCACCGCTCCTCGGGTTCGGCCCTTTCCCGGGCGAGGACCATGCCGCCGTGGTCGCTGCTCGCGGCCGGCGCCGTGCTCGGCGGCGTGCTCGGCGGCGCGTACGGCGTGGTGAAGACCCCGGTCTACACGGCCACGAGTTACGTCATCGCCGTACCGACGGACAAGGGTGATCCGTCGGCCGCGCTCGGCTTCGCCCAGGCGTACGGCCGGGTCGCCACGCAGCTCGCGGTGCTCGGGGACGCGCAGGTCTGGGCCGGTGTGCCGGTGAAGACCCTGGAGGCGAACGTGCGGACGGCGACCTCCCCGGACGCGCCGATGGTCGCCGTCTCGGCCACCTCCGCACGGCCCGACCGGGCCGCCGACATGGCCAACGCCGTCACCCGCTCCCTGACGCAGCACGCCAACGCGAGCCAGAAGAGCACCCACGTCGAACTCGTCTCGTTCTCCCGGGCGATGAGGCCGACCTCGGCGTCCTCGGCGTCCCCGACGGTGACCGGCCTGGTCGGCGCGAGCGCGGGCGGGCTGCTCGGCGGGCTCGTGCTGCTGGTCCGGCCCCGGCGGTCCACCGACACCGCCCGTCCTGCCTCGGTACCGAACCCGGCCACCGCCGCCGATGTGCACGGCCAGCTGTGAGCGGGACGCTCCAGGCCGGTGTACGGAGCACCGCGCGAGCCGAACTCGTCACCGAAGAGCGGGAGTTCGCCGAACTGTCGGCGGCCTGGGGGCGCCTGTACCACCGCTGCGGCGCCGCCACCGCGTTCCAGAGCCACGCCTGGCTGCACTCCTGGTGGCTGTCGTACGGAACGCCGGGGCGACTGCGTCTGGTGGTCGTGCGCGAGGGCGATGAACTGCTCGCGGTCGCGCCCCTGATGCGGGCCCGGCGTCCACACCCGACGCTCGTGCCGCTCGGCGGGGCCATCTCCGACTACGCGGACGTGCTCCTCGACGACGAGCACACCGACCGGGCGGCGGCCACGCTCACCGAGGGACTGTCGGCCGCGGCCCGCACCGCGCTGATCGACTTCCGCGAGGTCCGCCCCGGCAGCGCGGTGGAGCGGATCTACGAGCGCTGGGACGGACCGCGCCGCCGGCTGCGGGACTCCCTGTGCCTGGAGCTGCCCGCCACCTCGATGGACGAGCTGGTGGAACGCCTCCCCTCGGCCAAGGCCCAGCAGCGCGTCCGGGCCAAGCTGCGCAAACACACCGCGCTCGGGATCGAACAGCGGGTGGTGGCGCACGACGAGGTGGACGCGGCCCTCGGCCGGCTCCTCGAACTGCACCGGTTGCAGTGGGAGGGCCGCAAGGTGACGTCCGAGCACCTCCATGAACGGTTCTCGGAGCATCTGGTCCGCTCGGTGGGCCCGATGGTGCGGTCCGGGGACGCGGTGGTCACCGAGTTCCGGCTCGACGACACCGTGATGGCCGTGGACCTCACCCTGCTGTCGCGGAGCCTGGCGGGCGGCTATCTGTACGGCGTGCATCCCCGACTGCGGGAGCGCAAGGCGGACGTGGCGGTGATACTGCTCGACGCGTGCTCCCGGCACACCGAGGGGGGCGTCCGCGGGACGCTGAGTCTGCTGCGCGGCGACGAGCCCTACAAGCACCACTGGCGCCCGGATCCCGTCGTCAACCAGCGACTGCTTCTGGCCCGTCGGCGTACGGCGCCGCTGATGTCAGCGGTCGTCTGCGACGTCGCCGCGCGCCGACAGGGCAAGGAGTTGCTGCGGAGCTGGAAGGAGCGCGGTGGCGGCAGGCCCTGAACGACCCGCCGCCACCCGGGTGTCACCAGTCGCCCGACCACCAGTCGCGCGACCACCAGTCGAGACGCACGCACACCTTCCCGCCGATCCAGTGCTCCACCCAGTCACCGAGCTCCAGTGACGAACAGGTGGCCGGGGACACGGACGTGTCCGGGTCAGGATCAGGGTCCGGTGTCACGTTCGGGATCGGCTCCCGTGCCGGGGGCGGCGTCGGAACCGGCTTGGGCGTCGGGGTCGGCTCGGGCACCGGGATCGGCGTGGAGACCGGCTCGGGAGTCGGCTTGGGCTTCGGGGTCGGCGTCGGAACCGGCTTGGGCGTCGGGGTCTTGGCCGGAGTCGGGGTCGGGGTGGGCTTGGGCATAGGGGTCGGGGTCGAAGCCGGCTCGGGCGTCGAGGCGGGCTTCGGCGTCGGCTTGGGCGTCGAGGCCGGCTTGGGCGTCGAAGCCGGCTCGGACGTCGGCGTCGACTCGGGTGTCGGTGTCGAAACCGGGTGGGATGTCGACGTCGCGTCCGGTGCCGGATCAGCGGTCGCCGGATCCGTCGCAGTCGGATCAGTCGTCGCCGGGTCGGTCGTCGCCGGGTCGGTGAAGTGGGACAGCGCGGCACGGTAGGCCTGGGCCGCCAGCGGATTGTCCTCGCACTGCCACACGCCGTGCGGGCAGTAGTCGGTGAGCGTGTTGTACAGCGGCTTGTGCTCGTCGATCCACGCGAGCATGTCCTTCATGTACGCCGCGTTGTCGCCGTTGCGGAAAAGGCCCCACTCGGGATAGGAGATGGACTTGCCGTGGGCCTTCGCGAAGTCCACCTGCTCCTGAAGCCCGTACGGCTCCTTCACCTGTTCGTCGAACGAGAGCCCCGACGGCTGGTCGTACGAATCCATGCCGATGACGTCGACCGTGTCGTCCCCCGGATAGCACTGGGTCCAGGGAATGCCGTCCAGGCCGCGGCTCGGAGCGAAATCGAACCGGAACCTCTGTCCCGGCACCGACCGCATGGCGGTGACGATTCTGTTCCAGTACCTCTTCCAGGCCTCCGGGTCGGGACCGCAGCGATGGGTGTACGTGATGCCGTTCATTTCCCAGCCGAGCACGATGACGGTGTCCGGCACCTTCAGCTCGACGAGCCGCTCGGCGAGCGCGCGGAAATGGTGGTCGAAGGCCCCGGTCCCGGCCTCGCGCAGCAGCAGTCGGACCCGGCCGTCGGAGAGCCCGTCCTCGTTGCGTTCCATCATCGGCACATTGAGGACGAGCATCCGGTCGTCCCGTCGGCGGCGCCAGTCCGCCCAGGCGTCCAGGAACCTGGGCGCGCCCTCGATGTCGCTCCAGCGGTCGCCGGGCAGATACGTGTGCCCGACCCGCAGGTCGGTGCCGCCCAGCCACTGGCTGAGCTGCTCGATACGGGCGATACCCCCGGCGCCGGAGTCGAGGTAGGCACCGAAGGCGGGCGGCTCGGCGGGGACCTGCCTGACGGGTGGCGCGGGCTTCGCGCCGGTCGCGCCGGGCCGCGCGGGTACGGCGGGCCGCACGGGCACGGCGGCGGTCGCGGTCGACCCGGTGGACGCCGAAGCCGAAGCCGGTGTCGACGCCGACGCCGACGCCGACAGCGGGGTCAGGCTCGGGCTCGGAACGCCGTCGGCGGTCGAGGAGTTCGCGGGCGGTGCCGCCGCCGTGGGCGTCGGAGCCGGCGGGTCACCGACCCGCACCGCCCCGGCGCCCACGGCGTATGCCGGACCGGACGCAAGGGCGACCGACGTGACGATGCCGGCCGCGATGAACGCCAGCCTTCCGCTCCGGGGCCGCTGCTGCTGTGGGGCCATGCCTGCTCCTCTCTCCCTCTTGATCCTCGGATTTTCATTTCCGATTACTGACACTCAGTCATATGAATACCCATTCAGCCAATCGGGGTTCCGGCCTCCACTCCTGATGATCACTCGCACGGGTGACCCGCCCGGTCGCCGCGCCCGTCCCGATTCCTCCCGACCGCGTTCCCGACGCCGATGCCGATCCCGATCCCGACGTCGATCCCCTTTCAGATCCGGATCCTGATCTCCGTTCAGATCCCGTCGCCGATCCCGTTCCCGTCGCCGACCGTCGCCGACCCGAAGGAAAATCCCGTGCCGAATCTCGACAACCGGGTCCCCGCCGTACTGCTGCGCATCGACCGGAATCCCTTTCACCACGGAACGCTGGGAGCCGTACGCTCACTCGGCCGAGCCGGTGTGGAGGTGCACCTCGTCGCCGATACCGCGGGAAGTCCCGTCCGCAGATCACGTTTTGTGTGCGAGACGCACCCTCCTCCCCCACCCGGTTCGTCCGTCGCGGACATCGCCGCGGTATTGCGCCGAGTGGCCGCCCGGGTTTCCCGGCCCGCCGTACTGGTCCCGATGGATGACGCGAGCGCCCTCGCGGTGAGCCGCCTGGGCGAGGAACTCGCCGCCGGGTACCTGCTGCCGCAGCAGTCCGGCACCCTCGCCGAACACGTGGCCGACAAGGCCGAACTGGCCACCGTATGCGAGAGCATGGGTGTGCCGCACCCGGTGACCCTGATGCCGCAGAGCCCGGCACAGGCCGCCGCGGCGGCCTGGCAACTGGGGCTTCCGCTGGTGGCCAAGTGGAGCCGTCCCTGGCTGGTCCCGGCCGGAAGGGGACTGCGCAGCACGGTGGTGGTCCGCTCGGCGCAGGAGGCAGAGGCCCTGTATCTGCGCACGGCGGAGGCGGGCAGCCAGCTGCTGCTCCAGGCCTTCCTGCCGCCGGGGCCCGACCGCGACTGGTTCTTCCACGGATACGTCGACCGGTCCGGCGCGACCCACGGCGGTGGCGCGGGCCGCAAACACCGCGCCCGGCCGCGCGGCGCGGGCCTCACGGCGGTCGGCCGCTGGACGCCCAACCCGCAGCTCCAGACCCTCGTCGAACGGCTCGTCGAGGCGCTCGGCTACCGCGGCATCTTCGACCTCGACTTCCGCCGGGACGCCACGACGGGCCGCTACCACCTGCTCGACTTCAACCCCCGCCCCGGCGCCCAGTTCCGGCTCTTCGAGGACGGGGCGGGCCTGGACGTCGTACGCGCTCTGCACCTGGATCTGACCCACCGTCCGCTGCCGGCGCCGGCACCCCTGCCGGACCGGGCGTTCGTGGTCGAGAACTACGCGCCGCTCGAAGCCCTGCGCCGCCGGCCCGGGGGCCGCGAACTGGCCTGGCACGCGCTGGACGACCGCGCCCCCGGTCGGGCGCTGTGGGGCCTGTGGGCATGCCATCTCTCTCTGTGTCTGGCGCGGCGCGTCGGCCGCCTGCTGCGCGGACCGGTCGTCGCGACGGAGACGGCCGGGTCTGCGGCCGGGTCGGCGGAGGCTTTCGGGACGACGGCAGGGCCGCGGGAGGAGGCCGGGACCACGACGGGGACCACGACCGGGACAGCGGTCGGAACTCCCGAGACGGCGGCGGCCAGGGGGACCGCGGGCGAGGCAGCGGCGGCCGGGAGGACCGCGGGCGAGTCGGCGGCGGCCGTGGTGGAGAGACCCGTCGCCGCGAGCGCGGACTCGTCGTCCTCCGACCGCGCGGCGGGCCGGTTCCGCGTGCCGACCCCCGCTCCGACCGGATGTCCGCCCACCTGACCGCCCGGCCGGCGGGTTCCCCGGCCCCCTCCCTTGCCGACGACGAGAAAGCGAGCAGCCGCTGATGTACGACCTCTTGGTGGTGGGTGCCGGTCCGTACGGCCTGTCCATCGCGTCCCACGCCGCGGCGGCCGGGCTGAGCCTGCGCGTCCTCGGCCGCCCGATGGCGTCCTGGCGTGACCGCATGCCGCCCGGCATGTTCCTGAAGTCGGAGCCGTGAGCGTCCAGCCTCTCCGACCCCGAAGGCCGCTGGCGCCTGGAGACGTACTGCGCGGGCCGGGGTGTCGCGGCCCGGCACGGCGAGCCGATCCCGGTCGAGCTGTTCGCCTCCTACGGCCTGTGGTTCGCCCGCAACGCCGTGCCCGGCGTCGACGAACGCATGGTCGTGCGGGTACGGGCGTGCCCCGGGGCTTCGAGGTTCTGGTCGACGACGGCGAGGTACTGCGCGCCCGCACGGTCGCCCTCGCCGTCGGCGTGATGCCCTTCGTCGAGATGCCGGCCGCGCTGAACGGCCTCGGGCCCGAGCAGGTGTCGCACAGCGGCGACCACGGCGAGTTCTCCCGCTTCCGGGGCCATGACGTCACGGTGATCGGCGGTGGCCAGGCCGCCCTGGAGACGGCGGCCCTCCTCGCCGGACAGGGCACCCGGGCACGAGTCCTGGCCCGCGCCGACCGGCTGTACCGGAACGACGCGCCGCCCGCCTGGGAGCGGCCGTGGTGGCGTTCGGCCCGCGCCCCGCACAGCGGTCTGGGCTGCGGCTGGCGCAACTGGTTCTACGCCGAGCGCCCGGGCCTCTTCCGCCGGTTCCCCGAACCCACCCGGACGCGGATCGCGGCCACCGCGCTGGGCCCGGCGGGTGCCTGGTGGGTACGCGACCGCGTCGGACCGGTGGTCGAGCTGACGCTGGGGCACGAGGTCACGTCGGCCTGCACCTCGGGCATCGGCGTGCGGCTCGAAACGGTGGACCGGGACGGCACACCGGCCTGTCTGGAGACCGGCCACGTCATCGCGGCCACGGGGTTCAGGGCGCGGCGCGAGCGGCTCGGCCTGCTCGCCGACGAGGTGCGCGCGCGTCTGACGGCGCTGCCCGACGGTTCCCCGGAGATCGGCCGGGACTTCGAGTCGTCGGTTCCGGGTCTCTTCATGGCGGGCCTGATCACCGCCTCCGGCTTCGGCCCGGCCATGCGTTTCGTGCACGGCGCCGGCTTCACGGCGGACACGCTCGTGCGCGGCGTAAGGCGACGGCTGCGCACGGGGCCGGGCGGCGGACGGATTCCGGCGCCCGGCGAAGGCCGTCGGCAGGGATCGGGCCTGGGTCTCGGCGCCGGCCGTTGAATTCCGGTGGCGCACCGGGCGCGCCGCTGACTCCGGCGGGGCACCGGGCGGGCTCGGACCGCTCCGGGTGCCGGGCGCGGGGACGCGACCGGCACCCGGAGCGGAGCGTCACGGACGGGACGCGGCCCGGCTACGCCGATACAGCACGGTGCCGCCCGCCAGCAGGGCGGCACTGGCCGCCGTGGTGGCGAGGAGTCCCTCACTGCCCGTCTCCGCCAGCGCCGGACGCGGGGTGTGCACGACAGGCGTGTACGGGGTCCGGGTCGGCGGGTGCTCGTGGACCGTCCGCGGGGGGTTGTGCGGGGTGGTCGACGGCGGGGTGCAGTGGTGCGGGGTCGTCGCGTGACCGTCCGGCGCGTGGTGATGGCCGCATTCGTTGCCGGAGGCGGGGTTCAGCAGAGCGATCACGTCCGCGGTGTTCCCGCAGAGCTCGACCGGGACGTCCACCGGAACCGCGGCCTGGTCGCCCGACAGGACACCGGGCGAGCCCTGCGTCCCGCCGTACGACGAGGAGCCGCTCCAACCGCCTTGGTGGGCACCCGAGTCGCCGTACCCCGGACCTCCGTGACCGGAGTCCCCGTATCCGGAATCCCCGTATCCGGAGTGGCCGTGTCCCGAGTCGCCGTAGCCGCCGTACTCGCCGCCATGACCTCCGTAGCCGCCCTGGCCGTTGTGCTCGCCGCCGTAACCGCCGCCGAAGTGGCCGTCGTAGCCGCCGTGTTCACCGCTGTAGCCGCCGTAGCCGCCGCCCGAGTGGTCGGCGCCGCTGCGGCCGGGGGCGTGGCCCGAGCCGTGTACGGAACTGGCGTCGTACTGTGCGGGGTGGTGCGGCGCCACGTGCCGGCCGTGCGAACCCGAGCCGTTGGCACAGGAGTTGCCGAACGCCGGGTTGAGGGCGGCGACGACGTCGACCGTGTTGCCGCAGAGGTTCACCGGCACGTTCACCGGCACCTGGATGTTGTTTCCGGACGCCACGCCGGGCGAGTCCGAAGCGGTCGCGGTCGTGGTCGAGTCCGCGAAGGCCGGACTGGCGTACAGGGACATGATGCCCGTCGCAGCCGCGGCCAGGACCACTCCCCTACTCAGGTTCTGTCGCACTCTTGTTGTCTTCCTGCTGGTAGAAGTGAGGAAGCCGGCCTTGGGACCGAGAGGCGGTCCAAGGCCGGCCCGTGGCACAGCCGGAGGCGGCTGAAGTGCCGAAACGTCAGTGGTTGGCGCAGAAGTTGCCGATCGCCGGGTTCAGCAGGGCGATCGCGTTGATCGAGTTGCCGCACACGTTGACGGGAATGTGGATCGGGACCTGGATCACGTTGCCGGAGAGGACGCCGGGAGAGTGGACGGCGGCGCCCTCGGCACCCGCGTCCGCGAAGGCCGGGGCAGCCATGCCCAGAGCCATGATCGCGCCGGCGACGACAGCAGCGCTCTTCTTGTGCTTCACGTGCTTTCCCTTCTCTGGGTCATGCCCCTTTGTCGGTCGAGACCGAGCGAGCGGAACTTGATTGGCTCGCACCATGACCTGCAGGCTGTCAACGAGGGATGGACGGCCGAAGAAACTACGGAACGTACGCCAATTGGGAATTCACTCGAATCGCCCTGCCCGGAATCGGCACGGAAGCTTCACAACAGGCGCAACGCTCCTTCCGCAGAAGAAGCATTTCGCCCGGGGCGGTAATGTCAAGTCGACAGAAATGGAATTCATTCATACGACGAGAACACGCGTCGGAGCCCGGCCACCCACCTGAACGCGTGCGGACCGGGCCCGGAGCTGAGGGTCAGCTGTGGATCGCGCCGTTGCCCGACAGGACCGGGATGTTGTCCGCGATGTGCGGTGCGGGGCCACCCGGCGGCCGGTGCGGGGTTTCCTCAACTCCCGTACAGCGCCTCGATCTCGGCCGCGTACACCGCCGTCACCGCGTGCCGCCGGACCTTCAGGGACGGGGTGAGCAAGCCGTTGTCCTCGGTGAACTCGCCTTCCACCAAGGCGAACGCGCGAATGGACTCGGCCCGGGAGACCGCTTCGTTGGCGTGGTCCACGGCCTTCTGTACCTCCGCGCGCATCCGGGGGTCGCGGACGACGTCCGACGGCGGAGTGTCCGCGGGGAGTCCGCGGACGGCGAGCCAGTGGGCGACCGCCTCGGCGTCGAGGGTGACCAGGGCCGCGACGAACGGGCGGTTGTCGCCGACGACGAGGCACTGCGCGACGGGCGCGCGGCTGCGCAGCCGGTCCTCCAGGACGGCGGGCGAGACGTTCTTGCCGCCCGTGGTGATGAGGATGTCCTTCTTGCGGCCGGTGATCGTGAGATAGCCGTCCCGGTCCAGCGCGCCGAGATCGCCGGTGGTGAACCAGTCCTCGGTCAGCACGGCGTCGGTCGCCGCCGGGTTGTTCCAGTAGGCGCCGAAGACGACACCCCCCTTGATCAGTACCTCTCCGTCGTCGGCGATCCGGACGGCGGTGCCCGGGACCGGCAGGCCGACCGTTCCGGGGCGGGGTCCGAGCGGCGGGACGACGGTGGCGGCGGCGGTCGTCTCGGTCAGGCCGTAACCCTCGTAGACGATGATTCCGGCGGCGTAGAAGAAGAGGTTGAGGTCGCGGTCGAGCGGGGAGCCACCGCTGATGGCGTAGTGGGCACGGCCGCCGAGTTCCTTGCGGATACGGCGGTAGACCAGCAGGTCGTACAGCGCCCAGGCCGCGTACAGGCCGGGTCCGGGGCCCTTGCCGGTGCCGAGGAACTTGTTCAGATACGCCTCTCCGAAGCGCACGCCGACGCGCTCGGCGCGGTCGAAGGAGGCGGCACGGCCGATCTTCTCGGCGGTCGCGCGCCCGGTGGCGTGGATCTTCTCGAAGAGATAGGGCACGCCGACCAGGAAGGTGGGCCGGAACTCCCGCAGCGCGGGCCTGAGTTCGTCCGGCTTGATGCTCGGGCAGTGGCCCAGCTCGATGCGGGCCATCAGACAGGCGATCTGGAGGGTGCGGCCCATGATGTGGGCGAGCGGGAGGAAGAGGATCGTCGAGGCGGTCCGGCCGGTGACCTGCTGGAAGACGGGGTGCAGCAGTTCGACCGTGTTGGCGGCCTCGGCGTACAGGTTGGCGTGGGTGAGGACGCAGCCCTTGGGTCTGCCGGTGGTCCCGGAGGTGTAGCAGATCGTCGCGACCGTTGCGGGACCGAGCGCGGCACGGCGCTTGGTGACCTCCTCGTCGGTGATGTCCCGCCCCAGAGCGGCGAGTTCGGCGAGGGCGCCGGCGTCCAGCTGCCAGACGCGCGGGGGTTGGGAGTGGCCGGCGACACCCGTGGCCACGGTCTCCGCGTTCCCGGGGGTCTCGACGATCACGAAGCGGGCGCCCGAGTCCCGGACGATCCACTCCACTTGTTCGGCGGAGGAGGTCGCGTAGACCGGGACGCTCTGGCCGCCGGCCGCCCAGACGGCGAAGTCGAGGACCGTCCACTCGTAGCGCGTACGGGACATCACCGCGACCCGGCCGCCCGGTTCGAGGCCCGCCGCGATCAACCCCTTTGCCGTGTCGGTGACTTCGCGGGCGAAGGCGGCCGCCGTCACCGGGTCCCAGCCGCCGTTCCGCGGCCGGCGCAGCACGACGGCGTCGGGTGCCTCGGCCGCGTTGGTGAACGGCAGGTCGGCCGTGCTGCCGGTGGCGGGTGCGGGTGCCAGGGTGGCGGTGCGTGCCTCGCGGACCGTACCGCTCTCGTCCCTGACCAGCTCCACCCGACTGCGGCTCGCCAGGTCCGCGTACCGCTTCGCCCGTTTCAGATCCTTGCGTACGCCCATCACGGCTCCCGGTCGCAGGGTCCTTACCGACGAGTCAACTTACCCGTGCGTAACAGAAACTCAATGGGTCACGCACGATCCGTCCCCGGCCGCCGGTCCGCGCCGGACCGGTGGCCGAAGGACGGCAGGCGGGCCGGCTACGACCCGCAGTCCCCGGGGCAGATGTTCAGTCGGTCGGCCTGGCCGATCGCGGTGGCGAGGGACGCGACGTCCTTGTCCTCCGTTTCCTTCGCCAGACCGCGGGCCCGAGAGGCGAGTTCACCGAGCGGGAGGACACCGGGCAGCGAGCTCCGGCGGGCATCGCCCGAGCGCAGGGCGTCGGCGAAGTAGGCGGCCACGGCGGTGATCTGGAAGGAAGGGGGCGAGGTCCAGACACCGGACCACAGGGAGCCGGTCTCCAGACTGCCGGACTCCTCGTGCGGGGCGCGGGAGTCGGGGTCGAGCCAGCGGACGCTCGCGGTGGCCAGATGACCGGAGGCGCCGGGGCGGGTGCGGACGGCGTAGAGCGCGGTGACCGTGTGCCCGGGGCCCACCTCGCCGCCGTCCACCCGGTCGTCGCGGAAGTCCTGGTCGGCGACCTTGCGGTCGTCGTAGCCGATCAGCCGGAACTGTTCGACCGTCGCGGGGTCGAAGGCGACCTGCGCCTTGGCGTCGCGTGCCGTGAGGTCGATGTTCCGCGGAAGCTGGTCGCAGAAGACGGTGAGGGCGTCGTCGCGGCTGGAGACGTACGTCGTGTGGCCGTCGCCCTTGTCGGCGAGGCGCTCCATGAGGGCGTCGCCGTATTCGCTGCCGACACCGACGCCGAAGAGGGTGATGCCGTGCTCGCGACGGGCGGAGGAGATCTGTCCGAGGATGCTGTCCGCGTCCGTGTCACCGGTGTTGGCGAGTCCGTCGGAGATCAGGACGACCCGGTTGGTGGCCCCCTTGCGCAGGCCCTCGACGGCGGTCGCGTACCCGGTCCTCACCCCCGCGCCGAGGTTGGTCGAGTCGGTCGGCTCCAGGCTGTCGATCGCCTGGTGGACGCGGTCGCGGTGGTCGCCGAGCCGGGTCATCGGCAGCACGGTCTCGGCCTCGTCGCTGAAGGTGACCAGGGCGACCGAGTCGTCGTCGCGCAGCCGGTCCGTCATCACGTCGAGGGATTTCTGGGCCAGGTCGAGGCGGCCCGGCTCGGACATGGAACCCGAGATGTCGATGACGAAGGTGAGGGCGGCGGGCGGGCGTTCGTTCTCGTTGTCGGCGGTTCGGGTGGCGAGGCCGACCCGGACGAGGGACCAGCGTCCGTCGTCGGTGCGGGCGCCGTCGACGGTGACCGAGAAGCCGTTGCCGTCGGGGCGTTCGTAGTTCTGGCGGAAGCTGTTGACGAACTCCTCGGGGCGGATCGTGGCGGGGTCGGGGACACCGCCGCTCGCGAGGGTGCGGCGGGCGTAGCCGTACGACGCGGTGTCGACGTCGAGGGCGAAGGTGGAGAGGTAGTCGGGCGACGGCTCGACATCGGGGGCGTCCGACTGCTCGCCCCGCTGGTCGCCCTTGGCCGTGCCCCCCGTCGGCTGGACGGGGGCGGGCAGCGGGAGGTTGCGGCCCCCGGACTTGTCCGCGCCGTCCGAGGAGTTGCTGCCGCCGCCGCCCGCGCCGCATCCGGTGAGCAGCACCGCGCCCGCCACCGTCAGGGCGAGCAGCGAGCCACCGAGCCTTCGACGGGTCGCCGTCCGCCCGCCGTCGCGTGGGCGGCCCGTGCCCGCCGCCGTCCGTATGTGGTTCATCCCCATCTTTGCCCCCTCGGCGTACGGCCCTTGTGCGGGCCGACATGTCTGACTGTGACGGCCGAGGAGGCCGGGACGAGCGCTCGGATGGGTTGCGGAAGGATTGCGAAGCGGCCACGGCGGAGGCCCGTCGAGACCGGTGGGTGACCCTCCGGAGACCTACGACACGATGTCCTTTCGCCCGAAACCGCGGAAGGCCAGGGCGAACAGGACGAGGGCGTACGTCACCGAGATCGCCGCGCCCTGGATCATCCCTCCCCACTCCAGTGTCGGCTGGACGGCGTCGGCCCAGGCGAACTGCCAGTGGGCGGGCAGGAAGTCGCGCCAGTGACCGAGGGCGGTGACCGCGTCCAGGACGTTGCCGACGATGGTCAGTCCGACCGCTCCGCCGACCGCTCCGAGCGGGGCGTCCGTCTTGGTCGACAGCCAGAAAGCGAGCCCGGCGGTGACCAGTTGGGACACGAAGATGTACGCGATCACCACGAGCAGCCGCTGGGTGGCGGTGCCCGCGGAGAGCGCGCCGCCGGTGGGGATCTCCAGCGGGCCCCAGCCGTAGGCGGCGGTACCCACGGCCAGTGCGACGACCGGCAGCAGGACCATCGCCGCGAGACTGAGACCGAGCGCGACCGTGAGCTTGGACCACAGCAGCCGGGCTCTGGGGACGGGGGCCGCCAGCAGATAGCGCAGGGAGGACCAGCTCGCCTCGGAGGCGATGGTGTCGCCGCAGAACAGCGCGACCGGGATCACCAGGAGGAAGCCCGCCGACACGAACAGGTTCACCGCGGCGAAGTTGGCGCCCGACGCGGTGGCCGTGTCCAGCAGGGTGATCCGGCCGTTGCGCTCGCCGGGCCGGCCGCCGATCGTGAACGCGACGAGCAGGACGAAGGGCAGGGCCGCGAGGACCGCCCCCATCACCAGGGTGCGGCGGCGCTTGAGCTGGCGGACGAGTTCGACGCGCAGCGGCAGAGTGCGGCGTGCCCGGTACCCGTCCGCCGTCTCGGTCCGCTCCAGGAGCGTGCTCATGCGGAACCTCCGATCAGGGTGAGGAACGCGTCTTCCAGGCGGCGGTGGGGTCCCACCGACGCGACCGGTACTTCGAGGCGGACGAGCTCCACGACCAGGCGTTGCGCGCTGCCGCCCTCATCGAGGCGGACCAGCAGTCCGTCCTCGGTCGCGACGGCCGAGACCACGCCCGGCAGTGCGCCCACCTTCTCGACGACCGGCTCGTCGACGGGTGACCCGGTGCCGACGAGCAGGGTGTCGCCGGAGCCGATGATCTCGGACACCGGGCCCGCCTGGACGAGCCGGCCGCGGTCCATGACGACGAGGTGGGTGCAGGTCTGCTCGACCTCGGCGAGGAGATGGCTGGAGACGATGACCGTGCGGCCCGCGGCTGCGTACCGGATCATCACCTCGCGCATCTCGCGGATCTGCGGCGGGTCGAGGCCGTTGGTCGGTTCGTCCAGGATCAGCAGGTCCGGGAGGCCGAGCATGGCCTGGGCGATGGCCAGACGCTGGCGCATGCCCTGGGAGTAGGTGCGCACCGCGCGGGCCAGGGCGTCGCCGAGTCCGGCGATCTCCAGTGCCTCTTCCAGGTGGGCGTCCTCGGGGGGACGTCCGGTGGCCAGCCAGTACAGCTCCAGGTTCTCGCGGCCGGAGAGGTGCGGGAGGAAGCCCGCGCCCTCGACGAACGCGCCGACCCGGGAGAGGACCGGCGCGCCGGGGCGGATCGCGTGCCCGAAGACGTGGATCTCGCCCTCGTCGGGCTTGATGAGGCCCATGAGCATGCGCAGGGTGGTCGTCTTGCCCGCGCCGTTCGGCCCGAGCAGGCCGAGGACCTGGCCCTTCTCCACGCGGAAGGACAGCTCCCGTACCGCGTACCGGTCGGCCGACTTGGCGTAGCGCTTGCTCAGGCCGGTGATCTGGAGCGGGACGTCGGCCAGCTCGGGATCGGGTGCCGGGGCCGTGGTGCGGCGGCGGCCGGTCAGCAGCAGCGCGAGGGCGGCGAGCGCGCCGGCGAGCGGCAGCCACCACACCCAGGCGGGCAGCGCCGCGGCGGCGGTCTTCACTCCGGGGGCCGTCGGCACCTGGAGGGCGCTCTTCAGGGACACGGTGTACGTCGCCGGGGTCGCCGGGGAGGCGTAACCGAGGTCCGTCGAGGCGAGGACCAGGCGCAGCCGGTGGCCCTTCTGGACCGCGTGGTCGACGGCGGGAAGGGTGAGGCGCACGTCCTTGCCGCTCTTCGCGCCCTCGACGCGGACCGGGGTGACGAGCTGGGAGGGCAGTACCTGCTGGGTGCCGCCGGGGCCGACGTCGTACACCTTCCCGAAGAGGACGGCGTCGTCGGTGCTGGACCGGACGTGCACGGTGACGGTCGGCGAGCCGGTGATCCGCAGGTCGTCCCGGAAGGGCGCGGACTCGAAGCGGGCGTACTGGCCGGGGAAGTCGAGGGAGATCCCGACGCCGAGGGTGGAGAGCTGGGCGAGGCCGCCCGAGCCGCCGAGTCCCGGCAGGGCCGAGATGGCGGGCGGACTGGCGCCGGCCGGGTTCTGGAAGCTCTGCTCGCGGCCGGTCAGCGCGACGGTGTGCCGGCCGCTGTCCAGTCCGGGGTAGCTGTCCGCGCTCGCGCCGCGCAGCAGGGCGGCGCCGTCGGTGGAGTCGATGCCTCCGGTGCGGGTGACGCGGAAGGCCGGGCCGGTGTCGGCGCCCTTGTCGTCCTTCAGATAGCGGTCGAACCAGGAGTCGACGCGGGAGGTGACGCGGTCCGTCTCCATGTCGCCGCCGTCGTGCCCGCCCGAGATCCAGTCGACGTCGACGGGCGCGCCGTTGGCCTTGATCGCCTTGGCCATCGCGTCGGCCTGGCCGAGCGGGAAGAGCGAGTCGGACTGGCCCTGCACGATGAGGGTGGGCACCTTGACGCGGTCGCCGACGGCGGAGGGGCTGCGCTCCTGGAGCAGCTTCGCCGCCGCCGCGTCCGGCTTCCCGGACTCCGCGACCCGGTTGTACATCGCGCACAGCTCGGGCTCGAACCGGGCGCAGCCGCCGCCGGAGTTGATGAAGATGCCGGTCCAGAGCTTCTTGAACACGCCGTTCGGGAACAGGGCGTCCGCGAGGTTCCAGTACGTGATCGACGGGGCGATGGCGTCGACGCGCCGGTCGTTCGCCGCGGCCAGCAGGGAGATCGCCCCGCCGTACGAGGCGCCCGCCACGCCCACGCGCGGGTCGCCGCTCCCGTCGAGCCGGACCTCGGGGCGCCGGGCGAGCCAGTCGATGAGCCGGGAGACGTCGGCGACCTCGCCCTTGTGATCGTTCAGCCCGATCTTTCCGGTGGACCTGCCGAAGCCGCGCGCCGACCAGGTCAGCACCGCGTATCCGTCGCGGGCGAGTTTCTCCGCCTCGTCGCGTACGTCCGCCTTGCTGCCGCCGAAGCCGTGCGCGAGGAGGACGGCGGGGCGGCGCCGCGAGGACGGGCCCGCGGTGAAGTACGAGGTGTCGAGCCGCACTCCGCCGTCCATGGCCATGACGCGGTCGGCGCGGTGCACGGCGGGCGCGTCGTCGGAGGCGACGGCCGTCCAGGTGCCCGCGCCGGCGAGCAGCACGACGGCCGCGGCGGCGGCCGCCCATCTCCCGCGGGCTCGCGCCGTCGTGCGAGCGGGGAGTTGCCCCCGGCGAGGCCCGCGCGGCCGGGGCAGTCGAAGATCCATGCCTCAACGGTACGGGCGCCCACCGACAACCGGGGCAGCCGCCGGGGTGAACCCGCACCCCTCCCACGGGAGTACGGCACGGGTCCGGTGTACCGCGTCCGTGGTACGAGCCCCCCATGGAGACGCGCCGCGCCGCCAGTGTCGGGGAACTGACCGCCGCCGAGTACCTCTTCGACCGTCCCGTGCGTCCCGAGTGGGCCCTGCGGTCCCTGGGAGTGGACACCGGGAACGACGTCGCCCTCGCCACGTACCGCAGCGCGGGTGGCGAGGACGACGGGACGTGCGCGGTGGAGACGGGGGAGTTCGGCTGAGGCCTCCACGAGGGGCGGGGCCGGGCGGGAGGGATCCGCCGGTCGGACCACTCCGGTCAGACCTGCGCGTCCTCCGGGATCGACACCAGCCAGCGGGTGTCGCGGCGCGGCCGCAGGTAGAAGGCCCAGTACAGGGTGGCGACGGCGGTGATGCCGCCGGTCCACACCAGGTAGACCGTCTCCTGCTGGGTGAGGACGTAGGCGAGGACGACGATCAGCAGGATCGGCATCGCGGGCCACAGCGGCATCCGCCAGGCGGGGGTGTGGCGGTGGTGGCCGCGCCGGGCGAGCAGGGCGGCGACGGCGACGAGCAGGTACATGGCTGTCACCGCCACGCCCGTGACGCCGTACAGGGTGTCGAGGTTGACGAAGCAGAGGGCGGCGCCGGGGACGCCCACCAGCAGGGTGGCGACCCAGGGGGAGCCGAACCGGCCGAGCTTGGACAGGCCGTTGTTGACCGGCTCGGGCCACGCCTTGTCACGGGCCGAGGCGAACAGGACGCGCGAGTTCTGGATGACCATGACGATGCCCGCGTTGATGATCGCGAGGGCGACGCAGAGGCTGACGAAGGTGCCGACGGCGGAGTTGGACCAGGCCGTGACCATGCTGCTGATGTCGCCGCCGGTGAGCTCCTTGATGTCGGAGGCGCCCATGGTGATGGCGACGACCGGGACCAGGATGACGACCGTGGAGATGGCGAGGGTGGCCAGCACCGTGCGGGCGACGTTGCGCCGTGGGTTCTCCAGTTCCTCGGAGAGGTAGACGGCGGTCGAGAAGCCTTGGGTGGCGAAGAGGGCGATGGCGAGCCCGGAGATGACGAGCATGGCCGTCACGGGGTCGGTGTGCGCGCCGGTCCCGGCGACCTGCATCGAGGTGAGGCTGCCGAGGCCGCGGTGGGCGTGGGTGAAGCCGAGCAGGGCCACGACTCCGGCCGCGATGACCTCGAGGACCAGGAAGATGCCGGTGATCCAGGCGTTGGCGCGCAGGTCGAGCAGTCCGGCGAGGGTGGCCAGCAGCATCACTCCGGCGCCGGTCATCGCCGGGTCGAGGTGCACCAACGGGGCGAGGTAGTCGGCTGTGCCGATGGCGATCACCGGCGGGACGATCATGACCACCAGCAGCGACATCACGAAGACGAGCCAGCCCGCGAGCCGTCCGGCCATCGTGGAGACCATGGCGTACTCGCCGCCGGCGCTGGGGATGAGGGTGCCCAGCTCCGAATAGCAGAACGCCACGGCGATACAGAGCAGCGAGCCGATCGCGATCGTGAGGGCGGTCGCGGTGCCGAGTGAGCCGAAGAGGTCGGGTATGACCACGAACAGCGTCGAGGCCGGGGTCACGCAGGACAACGTCAGCAGGGTGCCTCCGACGACGCCGATGGAACGCTTGAGCGTTCGGGGGTTCCCGGTCTCCGTGGGACCGGCGTCCAGGACGGCGGTCTCGACAGGGCGGAGCGTGTCGGTCATGAAGCGGTTCCGATCGACTCGTGCGTCAGGTGTTCGGGCGGGAGCGATATCGCCTCCGGCGGCTCGCGTCGTACTTCTTCTCGTCCGCTCCCGCGCTGATGGAACCTTGACGGAAACCGTTGCGTCAATGGCCGTTTACCTACGGAATCCGCAAGAGCGAAGCGACGCACGACACATCACTTTCACAGGCCGTGACGCCATCATGTTGCAATCATCAGGATCCACTGGAATGTGACCATGCTTTCAAAGGTGACATCGATCAGTAACCTGCGTCACCCGGTTCATCCCGATGAACGGGAATCGTTGCGGGGGCGTCAAAAAAACGTGAAGCCGTCCGCATAACGGACGGCTTCACTGGGTGGGTCGGCGGGGGCTCAGTGGTTGCGCGGGAAGCCCAGGTCGACGCCCGCAGGTGCCTCCGACGGGTCCGGCCAGCGGGTGGTGACGACCTTGCCGCGGGTGTAGAAGTGCGTGCCGTCGTTGCCGTAGATGTGGTGGTCCCCGAAGAGGGAGTCCTTCCAGCCGCCGAAGGAGTGGTAGCCGACGGGCACCGGGATCGGCACGTTCACGCCGACCATGCCCGCCTCGATCTCCAGCTGGAAGCGGCGGGCCGCGCCGCCGTCCCGGGTGAAGATCGCGGTGCCGTTCCCGAAGGGGGACGCGTTGATCAGCGCCACGCCCTCGTCGTACGTCTCGACGCGCAGCACGCACAGCACCGGGCCGAAGATCTCGTCCTTGTACGCGTCCGACGTCACCGGCACGCGGTCCAGGAGCGAGAGGCCGATCCAGTGGCCGTCCTCGTGCCCCGCGACCGTGTAGCCCGTGCCGTCGAGGACGACCTCGGAGCCCTGGCCGGCTGCGCCCTTCACGTACGACGCCACCTTGTCGCGGTGGGCGGCCGTGATGAGCGGGCCCATCTCGGAGGCCGGGTCGTTGCCGGGACCGATCTTGATCTTCTCGGCGCGCTCGCGGATCTTGGCCACCAGCTCGTCGCCGATGGAGCCGACCGCGACGACCGCGGAGATCGCCATGCAGCGCTCGCCGGCCGAGCCGTACGCGGCGGAGACGGCGGCGTCGGCGGCCGCGTCCAGGTCGGCGTCCGGCAGGACCAGCATGTGGTTCTTGGCGCCGCCCAGGGCCTGGACCCGCTTGTGGTTCGCGGCGGCGGTGGTGTGGATGTAGCGGGCGATCGGGGTCGAGCCGACGAAGGAGACCGCCTTGACGTCCGGGTGCTCCAGGAGACGGTCGACGGCCACCTTGTCGCCGTGCACGACGTTGAAGACACCGTCGGGCAGACCGGCCTCGGCCAGCAGCTCGGCGAGCTTCATGGCGGCCGACGGGTCCTTCTCGGACGGCTTGAGGACGAAGGTGTTGCCGCACGCGATGGCGAGCGGGAACATCCACATCGGCACCATGGCCGGGAAGTTGAACGGCGTGATGCCCGCGACGACACCGAGCGGCTGGCGGATCGACGCCACGTCGACCTTGGAGGCCACCTCGGTCGACAGCTCGCCCTTCAGCTGCACGGTGATCCCGCAGGCCAGGTCGACGATCTCCAGACCGCGCGCGACCTCGCCGAGCGCGTCCGAGTGGACCTTGCCGTGCTCGGCGGTGATCAGCTCGGCGATCGCGTCCCGGTTGGCGTCGAGCAGCGCGCGGAACCTGAACAGGATCGTGGACCGCCTGGCCAGCGAGGACTGACCCCAGGTCGCGTAGGCGTCCTTCGCGGCGGCGACCGCGGCGTCGACCTCCTCGACGCTCGCGAACGCGACCTTCGTGGTCACGGCGCCGGTCGCCGGGTCGGTGACCGGCCCGTACGTACCCGACGCACCCTCGACGGTCTTGCCGGCGATCCAGTGGTCGACGGTCTTCGTCATGGCCATGCACTCCTTCACAGATGGCGGCGTCGGGCGGCGACGTGCCGGTCGTACTCCTCACGTGCCTTGACCGCCGACGATCGGGTCGCGGTCTCGGCCACAGGTACATCCCACCAGGCTTGGGCCGGAGGCGCGCCCGACACTGTGTCTGCCGTTTCGGTCTCCACGTAGACACAAGTGGGAGTGTCCGCCTCACGCGCCTCGGCCAGGGCCGCCCGCAGGTCACGCACGGTCTTCGCGCGTAGGACCCGCATCCCCAGGCTGGCCGCGTTGGCCGCGAGATCCACCGGCAGCGGCGCCCCCGTGTACCTGCGGTCCTCGGCGCGGTAGCGGTACGCCGTGCCGTACCGCTCGCCGCCCACGGACTCCGAGAGGCCGCCGATCGAGGCGTACCCGTGGTTCTGGAGGATGACCACCTTGATCGCGACGCCCTCCTGGACGGCGGTGACGATCTCCGTCGGCATCATCAGATACGTGCCGTCGCCGACCAGCGCCCACACCGGCCGGTCCGGGGCCGCCATCCGGACACCGATCGCGGCCGGGATCTCGTAGCCCATGCACGAGTAGCCGTACTCGACGTGGTACTGGTCCCGCGACCGCGCCCGCCACAGTTTGTGCAGGTCGCCGGGGAGCGAGCCGGCCGCGTTGATCAGGATGTCGTCCTCGGTGACCAGCTCGTCCAGGACACCGAGAACCTGCGGCTGGGTGGGCCGGATGTCGATGTCCTCGGCCTCGTAGGCCGCGTCGACGCGGTACTCCCAGCGCTCCTTGTCGTCCGTGTACTCGGTGACGTACGCGGGCTCGGCGCGGTGCTTGTGCGTCAGCAGCGCCTCGGTGAGCGCCTCCAGACCGGCGCGCGCGTCGGCGATCAGCGGTGTCCCGGCGAGCTTGTGGCCGTCGTACGGAGCGATGTTGAGGTTGAGGAAACGGACCCCCGACGCGCCGAACAGGGTGCCGGAGGCGGTGGTGAAGTCGGTGTAGCGGGTGCCGACGCCGATCACCAGGTCGGCGGTGCGGGCGAGTTCGTCGGCGTTCGCCGTGCCGGTGTGCCCGACGCCGCCGACGTCCTGGGGGTGGTCCCAGCGCAGCGAGCCCTTGCCCGCCTGGGTGGAGGCGACGGGGATGCGGGTGGCGGAGGCGAGTTCGGCGAGCGCCTCCTCGGCGCGGCTGTGGTGGACACCGCCGCCCGCCACGATCAGCGGGCGCCGGGCCTCGCGGACCGCCGCGACGGCGCGGGCCAGTTCACCCGGGTCGGCCGCCGGGCGCCGCACGGCCCAGGTCCGCTCGGCGAAGAACTCCTCCGGCCAGTCGTACGCCTCCGCCTGCACGTCCTGGGGCAGCGCGAGCGTGACCGCGCCGGTGTCGGCCGGGTCGGTGAGCACGCGCATCGCCTGGAGGGCCGCCGGGATCAGCGCCTCGGGGCGGGTGATCCGGTCGAAGTACCTCGACACCGGGCGCAGACAGTCGTTGACCGACACGTCCCCGGCGAAGGGGACCTCCAGCTGCTGGAGCACCGGGTCGGCGGGGCGGGTCGCGAAGACGTCGCCGGGCAGCAGCAGCACCGGGAGGTGGTTGATCGTGGCGAGCGCGGCGCCGGTGACGAGGTTGGTGGCGCCGGGCCCGATGGAGGTGGTGACGGCGTGCGCCGACAGCCGCCCGCACTGACGCGCGTAGCCGACCGCCGCGTGGACCATGGCCTGTTCGTTGCGCCCCTGGTGGTACGGCATCTCGTCGGCGTACTCGACGAGCGCCTGGCCGATCCCGGCGACGTTCCCGTGGCCGAAGATGCCCCAGGTGGCGCCGATCAGCCGGCGGCGCTCGCCGTCCCGTTCGGTGTACTGCGCGGCCAGGAACCGCACCAGTGCCTGCGCGACCGTCAGCCTCGTCGTCGAGGTCATCGGTATCCCCCTGTGCTCTCTGCGTGTCCCGGGTGGAAGCGGATCCGCCACTCCCTGTCCCCGCCCGGTCCCGCCATGACGTTCAGGTAGTACATGGCGTGACCGGGCTGGGCGATGGACGGGCCGTGCCATCCGTCGGGGACGAGGACGGCATCGCCGGTGCGGACCTCGGCGAGGACGTCCGAACCGCCCTCACGGGAAGGGAATACGCGCTGATAGCCGAAACCGTTCGGGCCGTCGATCTCGAAGTAGTAGATCTCCTCCAGCCGTGACTCGACGCCGGGCTCGTCCTCGTCGTGCTTGTGGGGCGGGTACGAGGACCAGTTGCCGCCGGGGGTGATCACCTCCACGGCGATGAGCCGGTCGCAGTCGAAGACGTCCGCGGCGGCGAAATTGCGCACCTGGCGGGCGCAGTCGCCGCTGCCGCGGTCTTCGACGGGGACCTCCGGCGCGGGGCCGTAGCGGGCGGGGAGTCGGCGCTCGCACTTCGCTCCTGCCAGGGCGAAGCGGCCTCCCGCGCCGGAGGCGATCTGGGCCCGGGCCTCACGGGGAACGTACGCGAAGTCGGAGACTCCGTCGAACACACTCCGTCTGCCCAGGAGTTGGAACTCTTCCTCTTCCATGCCGTCTTTGGTGCGCACCGTGCAGCCGCCGCTGAGCGGGAGCACGATCCACTCGCTGTCCCCGGTGGTGAACGTGTGGGTGCCGCCGGGTGCCAGCTCCACGATCCGCAGGCTGCTATGAGTCCAGCCGGCCCGTTCGGGGTCGATGTCGAGGGCGTAATAGGCGTCTGCGGTGGTGCCCTTGGGCACGTACAGCTCGTTGCTCGGACGACTCATGCGGCCCTCACAGCAGTCCTACGGCGGTGTCCACGGCCGCGGCGACATCGCCGTCCGCCGGGTACAGCAGCGAACGTCCCACCACCAGGCCCTGCACGGTGGGGAGTTGGAGTGCCCCGCGCCATTTCTCGTACGCACCCTCCTGGTCCTCGCCGACATCGCCGCCGAGCAGCACGGCGGGCAGCGTGGAGGTCTCCATGACGCGGGCCATGTCGTCGGGGTTCTCGGTGACGGGGACCTTGAGCCAGGTGTACGCCGAACTGCCGCCCAGACCACCGGCGATGGCGATGGACTTGGTGACGGCCTCGGCGCTCAGATCGTTGCGCAGGGTGCCGTCGTCCCGGCGACGGCAGAGGAACGGTTCGACGAAGACCGGGAGTCGCCGCTCGGCCATGGCGTCGATCACCCGGGCGGTGGACTCCAGGGTGCGCAGCGAGCCCGGGTCGTCGTAGTCGATGCGCAGCAGCAGTTTGCCCGCGTCGAAGCCGAGCCGCTCGATGTCCTGCGGGCGGTACCCGGTGAACCGGTCGTCCAGCTCGAAGGCGGCGCCCGCGAGTCCGCCCCGGTTCATCGACCCGATGACCACCTTGCCGTCGAGCGCGCCGAGCAGCAGCAGGTCGTCGAGTACGTCGGCGGTGGCGAGCACGCCGTCGACCCCGGGGCGGGAGAGCGCGAGACACAGCCGCTCCAGCAGGTCGGCGCGCCCCGCCATGGCCAGTTTCCGGTCGCCGACGGCCAGCATGCCGCGCGCCGGGTGGTCCGCGGCGACGATCATCAGCCGACCGGAGCCGTCGAGCAGCGGCCTCCGCACCCGCCGCGCGGCGGCCTCCGCGATCGCCTCGGGGTGCCGGGCCCTGACCTGGACGAGGGCGAGGACGTCGACGCGGGGGGACGGGGGGCGCAGACGGTCGTAGGCGGTGGGGGTGACGGAGCCGGCGGTGAGCGCTCCGGCGGGCGGGGGTCGGTCGCCGCCCTGTTCGTGGTGGGCTCCCCCGACGTGCCCCGCCCTCACCGCACCGCTCCTGCGGCGAGGGCCTGTTCGACCTCGTGCGGGGTGGGCATCGCGGAGGAGCACTCCAGGCGGGAGGCCACGATGGCACCCGCCGCGTTCGCGTGGCGCATGATCCGCTCCAGGTCCCAGCCGGCGAGCAGTCCGTGGCAGAGGGAGCCGCCGAACGCGTCGCCCGCGCCGAGGCCGTTGAGCACCTCGACCGGGAGAGGCGGGACCTCGGCGGTGGTCCCGTCGCGATGGACGGCGAGGACGCCCTTGGGCCCCTGTTTCACCACGGCGAGTTCGACACCGGCTTCGAGGAGGGCGGTGGCAGCGGCGTGCGGCTCGCGCTCTCCCGTGGCGATCTCTACCTCGTCGACATTGCCGACGGCGACGGTGGCGTGGCGCAGGGCCTCGGCGTAGAAGGGGCGCGCGGCCTCGGGATCGCCCCAGGCCGCGCCGTTCGAGGCGGCCAGATCGTTCGAGGCCGCGCCGTTCCCGGCGGTGCTGCCCCCGGCCGTGTCCTTCCGGGCCGCGTCGTTCCAGGCTGCGTCGTTCCAGGCTGCGTCGTTCCAGAACATGGGACGCCAGTCGAGGTCGAAGACCGTCGTACCGGACCGGGCCCGGTGGGCCAGGGCGGCGAGCGTGGCCGTGCGGCTCGGCTCCGCGCAGAGCCCCGTGCCCGTCATCCAGAAGACGCGGGCGTCGCGCACGGCGCCGAGGTCGAGTTCGTGGGCCTCGATCTCCAGGTCGGGGGCCTTGGGCTGCCGGTAGAAGTAGAGCGGGAAGTCGTCCGGCGGGAAGATCTCGCAGAAGGTGACGGGGGTCGGCAGCCCGGGGACCGCGGTGACCCAGCGGTCGTCGACGCCGAAGTCGCGCAGCGCCTCGTGCAGATAGGTTCCGAAGGGATCAGCGCCCGTCCGGGTGATGACGGCCGTGCGCCGTCCGAGCCGCGCGGCGGCCACCGCGACATTGGTCGCCGAGCCGCCGAGGAACTTGCCGAAGGAGGTCACCCGGGACAGCGGGACCCCCGTCTGCAACGGGTAGAGGTCCACACCGATCCGCCCCATGGTGATCAGCTCGTACGCCATCGAGTTCCCTTCCCTGCGACCCCTACGGCTGCCCCCAGGTCTAGTGCCGCACGCGAAGCCTGTCAACGTTTTGTCCAGACATTCGGACGACGCTTGACACCTCTCCGGAGCCGCCCGAAGCTGACGGCCATGACGTCGTTGCCACCTCAGTCATCGCCGCGGCCACAGCCCGAGCCCTCGTCGGAGTCGTCACCGCTGTCGTCGCCTCCGTCCTCACTGTCGCGCATCCGGATCGGTTCGGCTCCCGACTCCTGGGGCGTCTGGTTCCCCGACGACCCACGGCAGGTCCCCTGGCGGCGCTTCCTCGACGAGGTCTCCGGATCCGGCTACGAATGGATCGAGCTCGGCCCGTACGGCTATCTGCCGACCGATCCGGACATCCTCAGGGAGGAGACCGCGCGCCGCGGACTCAGCGTCTCGGCGGGCACGGTCTTCACCGGGCTGCACCGGGGTCCCGAGGTGTGGGAGTCCACCTGGGCGCACGTCTCGGACATCGCGGCGCTCGCCCAGGCGACGGGCGCCGGGCATCTCGTCGTCATCCCGGCCTTCTGGCGGGACGACAAGACCGGCGCGGTGCTGGAGGACAGCAGGCTGACGCCGACCCAGTGGCGCCATCTGACCGCCCAGACCGAGCGGCTCGCCCATGAGGTGCGCGAGCGCTACGGGCTGAGGATCGTCGTCCACCCGCACGCCGACACGCACATCGACAGCGAGGAGAACGTCACGCGTTTCCTCGACGCGACCGACTCCTCGCTGGTGTCGCTGTGTCTGGACACCGGCCACTACGCCTACTGCGGCGGCGACAGCGTCAAGCTCATCGAGACGTACGGCGAACGCGTCGGCTACCTCCACCTCAAGCAGGTGGACCCGCTGGTGCTGGCCGGCGTACGGGCCGAGGAGCTGCCGTTCGGGCCCGCCGTCGCGCGCGGCGTGATGTGCGAACCGCCGTCCGGCGTACCGGCGCTGGAGCCCGTCCTCGCCGCCGCGCAGGACCTCGGCGTCGAGCTCTTCGCGATCGTCGAGCAGGACATGTACCCGTGCCCGCCGGACAAGCCACTGCCGATCGCCCGGCGCACCCGGGCGTTCCTGAGGTCCTGCGGGGCGTGAGAGCCGCACCACGACGACCCGCCGGGCGCTCGGGGCGCGGCGGGTCGTCGGCCCCGCCCGCGAGGAGCCGCGGAAGGCACCCCGCGGGCCGGTACGGAGACCGTCGCGCGGACGACGGCGGAAACCGTTCTGTGGAGAACCTCACCGGCAACCGCCCGCCCCTCGGTGGCCAATGCGTCACTCGTGTCACAAAAAACACCCCCGTGTCACACATGTCGCGTATACGCGGGTCTTCCGTCACACCCGGTCGACAGCCACAGCCCAGCGCTCACGCTGCGTCGTTCACGGGGCACACGCTTTGTGATCACCAGCGCAGCGCCCGGCTCCCCCGACGACCGCCCCAGGCCGCCGCCGCGGTGCGCGCAGGGAGGTGCCACTCATGACCGACCGCAGGCTCTGGTCGTACAAGGAGATCGCCGCACACATCAAGGTGCAGCCGGACACGGTCCGGTCCTACCGCAAGCACGGGCTGCTGCCGCCGCCCGACCACGTCGAGGCCGGAAAGCCCTACTGGTACGCCGACACCGTCCGAGCCTGGGTCGCCTCCCGCCCAGGAAACCGGGGCCGCAGAGACACCTGACCCGCCGGCCCGGTGCCTCACCCAGTCCCTCGCCGACGGGGCACCCCGTTGCCTCCCCGGTGGGGCACTGGGTGAGGCACCGCCCAACTGGATCACCCTCGCGCCGAGTTGGTTCCAGGCACTCGCACGGCCCGACGGCCGTCCCCCGCACACCTCGACGACCGTCAGCTCCAGGGCTCGATGACCGTCACCCCCGAACCCGGGGCCGATCCCATGGCGGCCAGGGCGGCGGGTGTGGCGTCCAGCGGGATGGTGGAGGTCACGAGGAGGTCGGGGCGGAGTACGCCGGCGCGGACCAGCTCCAGCAGGGGCGGGTAGGCGTGGGCCGCCATTCCGTGGCTGCCGAGGAGTTCGAGTTCGAGGGCGACCACCCGGGCCATCGGGACCGGGGTGGCGCCGGTCGGTGAGGGCAGCAGGCCGACCTGGACGTGCCGGCCGCGACGGCGCAGGCCGTCGACCGAGGCCGCGCAGGTGGCGGGCGAACCGAGGGCGTCCAGCGACAGATGCGCGCCACCGCCGGTCAGTTCACGGACCGCCTGGGCCGGATCCACCGCGCCGGAGGCGTCCACGCACTCCGCCGCCCCGAACTTCCGTGCCAGGTCGAGCGCCGCGGGTGAGACGTCGACGGCCACGACCCGTGCCCCGGACGCCGCCGCGATCATCACCGCCGAGAGGCCGACACCGCCGCAGCCGTGCACCGCGACCCACTCCCCCGCGGCCACCCTCCCCTGCGCGACCACGGCGCGGAACGCCGTGGCGAACCGGCAGCCCAGCGAGGCCGCCGTCGCGAAGGACAGCTCCGGCGGCACCGCGATCAGGTTCACCTCGGCGTGGTCGAGCGCCACGTACTGGGCGAAGGAACCCCAGTGCGTGAACCCCGGCTGGGTCTGCCGCTCGCACACCTGCTGGTCGCCCGCCGCGCACGCGGGACAGCTTCCGCAGGCGCAGACGAACGGAACGGTGACCCGGTCGCCGGGACGCCAGGCGGTCACTCCGGCGCCCACCGCCTCGATCACCCCGGCGAGTTCGTGCCCCGGCACATGCGGCAGCGTGATGTCCGGGTCGTGGCCCATCCAGCCGTGCCAGTCGCTCCGGCACAGCCCGGTGGCCTCGACCCGCACCACGACCCCGTGCCGCGCGGGCGCCGGGTCCGCCACGTCCCGTACCTCGGCCGGCTCCCCGTACCGCTCGAACACCACTGCCCGCATCGGCTCCCGCCCTCCGCTCGGAGATCAGCTTCCCCGGGGAACGCTAGCCGCGCGCCTCGGCCTTGTCCCGGCCGGGCTCCGCCTCCGGCGAGGACTCCGCGTCCGGCGAGGACTCCGCCGCCGGTGCCGACTCCGCGTCCGGGGCCGGTGCCGGTGCCGTGTCCGGGGTCGCGTCCGGGGCGGGCTCCCGTGCCTCCCCCTCGCTGAGTCCGAACCGGTCGTGGAAGCGCCGCAGCGGTCCTGGCGCCCACCAGGTGGCCCTGCCCGTCAGGCGCATGACCGCCGGGACCAGCAGGCTCCGGACGACCATCGCGTCCATCAGCACGGCGAGCGCGACGCCCAGTCCGAGCATCTTGGTGTTGGCCACGCGGGAGGTGCCGATGGCGACCATCACCACCGCGAGGATGACCGCCGCCGCGGTGATCAGTCCGCCGGTGCGCTGGAGCCCGAAACGGACCGCCTCCCGGTGGTCGCCGGTGTGGTCGTACTCCTCCTTGACGCGGGAGAGAAGGAACACCCCGTAGTCCATGGAGAGGCCGAAGGCGACGCAGAACATCAGGACCGGGAGGGTCGTCTCGATCGAGCCGGAGCTGGTGAAGTCGAGGAGGCCGGACAGGTGTCCGTCCTGGAAGACCCAGACCACCGCACCGAACATCGCGGTCAGGCTGAGCGCGTTGAGCAGCACCGCCTGGACCGGGATCAGCACGCTGCCGGTCAGCAGGAACACCAGGAACAGCGTGACGATCGCGATGAACGCGGCCGCCCACGGGAGCCGGTCGGCTATCGCGTGCTTGGAGTCGACCAGCACGGCCGCCGTGCCGGTCACGGAGGTGTCGAACGGGGCGTCCGTAGCGCGGAGTTCGCCCACCAGCCGCTGGGCCCCCTCGTCCACGGCCTCGCCCTTGGGCAGCACCGAGAAGTAGGCGGCGTCACCCTTCACCAGGGGCCCGTCCACGCGCAGCACCTCCGGCAGCGCGGCGATCCGCTCCCGGTACCGGGCGTACTGGGTCGCGGTGGCCGGGCCCTCGGCCAGGACCTCCAGAGCCCCGCCGGGGCTGCCCGGGAAGCCGTCGCGGATGTGCTGCTGGACGATGTGCGACTCCGCGCCGGAGGGCAGCTGCCGGTCGTCGGCCGTGCCGAACTTCACGCCCAGGAAGGGCAGTCCGAGGACGATGAGGCCGGCCGTGGTGGCCACCGCGAAGAGCGGCGCCCTGCGCATCACGAGGGAGGCCATGCGTCCCCAGAGGGCTCCGGCGTCGGCCGGATCCGGCCTTCCGCGCCGGAACAGGCGCCTCAGGTCGAGGGAGTTGACCCGGTCGCCGAGGAGCACCAGCGCCGCGGGGAGCAGGATCAGGGCGGCCGCCGCGGCCAGCAGCACGACGGCGATGCCCGCGTAGGCGAAGGAGCGCAGGAAGTACTGCGGGAAGACCAGCATCGCGGCCAGCGACACGGCGACCGTGAGGGAGGAGAAGAGCACCGTGCGGCCCGCGGTGCGCAGGGTGGTGCCGACCGCGGTGCGCGGTGGGACGCCGGTGGCCAGCTCCTCGCGGAACCTGCGGACGATGAACAGGGCGTAGTCGATGGCGAGACCGAGACCGAGGGCCGTCGTCAGGTTCATCGCGAAGACCGAGACGTCCGTGACCTCGGTGAGTCCGCGCAGCACGGCGTTGGTGCCGAGGATCGCGATGATCCCGACCCCCAGCGGGAGCAGGGCCGCGACGGCGCTCCCGAAGACCATGACCAGCAGCAGGAGGGTCACCGGAAGGGCGATCATCTCGGCCCGGGTCAGGTCCTCCTTGATGGTCGTCTGCATCTCGTGCCGTACGGCGACCGGTCCGCCGATCTCGACCTCGACGGGGCCGCTCTTCCCGCGGTAGGAGGGTGCGAGGCGGTCCAGGGTGTCGGCCGCGGCCGTCTCGTCGCCGGTGATCCGGGCGGCGATCAGCGCCTCGTGGCCGTCGCGTGCCTTCAGCGCGGGTGAACCGGACTGCCAGTAGGAGCCGACGCCGGTGACGCCGTGCTCGGCGGCCAGGCGTGCCGCTATCCGCTTGGCCTCGGCGGCGACCGAGGGGTCGTCGACCGAGGCTCCGCCCGCGTCGAGCAGGAGCAGCAGATTGGGCTGCGAGGCGGGGAACTCCCGCTCCAGCGCCTTGGTCGCGTAGGTCGACTCCGCGGTCGGGTCCTCCCAGCCGCCGCTGCCCAGCCGGTCCGCGACCCCGCTGCCGGCGACCACGGCGAGCGCGGTCAGCAGGAGGGCGACGAGCAGGGAGAGCCGTGGCCGCGCGGTGACGAACCGGGTCCACCCGCCGAGCCGCGCACCCCCGTCCGAGCCCGCACCCCCGTCCGAGCCCGCACCCCCGCCGGCGCCTCTGCCCGCACCCCCGCCAGAGCCCTCGCGGATGCCCTCGTCGGGCCTCGCTCCGGGCCCGTCATCGGCGCCGTTGACTTCGGACATGTTGCGGTGTCCCCTTCACCGTGACCCGATGAGCCGCATGCGTGCAGGCATCATGGATCGCCCATTGCCATAGAATGGCAAACACGAGTCATCGCTCGCGTTTTTCAAGAATGCGAGCGACCACTCGTGTTTGTCAATCGCGTCCCGAGAAGCTGGGGATAACCCGTGCCCGAGAAGCAGCAGACCGAGGAGTCGCCGACGCCGCAGCGCGCCGAAGAGAAGCCGCGCCGCCGCCAGGCCCGCGGCGAGCGCCGCATCGCCCAGCTCCTGGAGGCGGCGGCCTCGGTGTTCTGCCAGTCCGGCTACACGGCGGCGAGCACCAACGCCATCGCCCGCGAGGCGGGCGTCTCACCCGGCACGCTCTACCAGTTCTTCCCGAACAAGGAGGCCATCGCGGTCGGCCTCAGCGACCAGTTGCTGGAGCACTGGACCCGGTCGCACGGACAGGCGCTCAGACCCGAGAACATCGGCCTCCCGCTGGACCGGATGCTCGACGCGGTCCTCGACCCGCTGATCGCGTTCAACGTCGAGAACCCGGCCTTCGCCGTCCTGATGCACGGCCCCGACGTCCCGGGAGCGATCATCGAGGAGATCGGCACCGTGCACTGCACCCTCCTCGCCCGCGTCGAGGAGATGATCGCGACCCGCGTGCCGGACCTGCCGCCCGACGAGCGCACCCGCACGGCGAACATGGCGCTCCACCTCTTCAAGGCCGGCCTCACCCTGGTCATGTCCCACGAGGGCGCCGAACGGGACGCCTACATCGCGGAGCTGAAGACGGTCATGCGCCGCTATCTGGAGCCGCTCCTCGAAGGCGGGCCGCCCGCCGGCCGCTGAGCCGCGCCGGACGGGGCGGCACCAGCGCTCCGCTCTGCGACATCAGGGACATGTGCCATAAGGTTCGGACAAAACGATCAGCGATCCGTGGTATCGATCCATCCACGCGCCCCCGCGTCACACACCCGTGTCACACACCCGTGGGCCGCCCCGATGCGTCGGAACGCGGGTCCCCCGTCCGAACCCGCGGGTCCGCCCCCGAGGGACAAAGGGATGGCCGTGACCCAGAATCAGCCACCGGGCGCACCCCGGGCCCGCATTCCCGGACCGCAGCAGCCCCCGCCGCCGTACCCCCGGATCCCCGTCGGCCTCTGGAAGCGCTGCCTGGGTCTCGGGCTGACCCTCTGGGCGCTGACCGCGATCGTCACGTACGCCACGAAGAGCGCCACGCCGTTGCCGACCCTGATCCTGCTCGGCAGCTTTCTGGCGCCCGTCGTCTTCGTGCTCTGGGCGTACGAGCGGCACGGCCGCGACCTGGGCGTGAACCTGGTCCTCGGCTGTTTCCTGGCCGGCGGCACCCTGGGGGTGCTCGGCGTGTCCGTGATGGAGTACCAACTGCCGCGCCCCTCGCTGGGGATGTACGTCGGTGCCGGACTGATCGAGGAGGCGGTGAAGCTCGGCGCGCTGATGTACGTGCTGCGCCGGCACACCCGGATCCGCGGGCCACGGGCCGGCCTGGTGCTCGGCGCGACGCTCGGGTTCGGCTTCGCGGCCCTGGAGAGCGCGGGAGGCGCCTTCGGCGCGGCCGTGTCCCTTCAGGGGGTCGACGTACGCACACTCCTGGAGACCGAGGTGCTGCGCGGGGCGCTCACCCCGTTCGGTCACGGCCTGTGGACCGCGGTCACGGGCGCGGTGCTGCTGGCGTACCGCCGCCCGGACGGGCGCTTCCGGTTCACCGCTCCGGTGCTCGGCGCCTGCCTCGGCGTGTCCCTGCTGCACGCCCTGTGGGACTCCACGCACGGGATCGCGCTGTGGCTGGTGGCCCGGCTGAGCCGTACGGGACTCGACCGGACGCTGTTCGGTCCTGGCCGGCCGACGCGAACCGGCGGCGGACAGGACCACCTCTTCACGCTGTTCTCGGTGGGCGGCCTGTTCCTCGTCGCACTCGCGGGGGCGGCCTGGGCGCGCTCGCTGGCGCACCGCGACCGTACTTGGAGAAATACCCCCTAGGGGTATAGTGTGGTGAACATCGAGGGGAACCCTGGGTTCCCAGGGATCCCTCCCGCACACGCACGCACCGGACGCCTCGATGAGGAGTAACGCCATGACCGCCCAGACCGGCACCCAGGGTTCCGTCACCACCGTCTACCAGGTGAGCGGCATGAGCTGCGGACACTGCGAAGGCTCCGTCAGCGGAGAGATCTCCGGGATCCCCGGCGTGAGCTCGGTGAAGGCCGTCGCCTCGACCGGCGAGGTCACCGTCGTCTCCGACGCCGCGCTCGACGAGGGCGCCGTCCGCGCCGCGGTGGACGAGGCGGGCTTCGAGCTCGTCGGCCCGGCCTGAGCGGGACCAGCAGCTCTTCTCCTCCGCACCGGGCCGTGCCGACCGGCTGATACCGGCTCCGCGCGGCCCGGCCCATTCCTGGAGCCGGACCATGACCACCGCAGCACCCGAGACGCCCATAGGCACGACCTCGGACATCGAGCTCTCCATCGGCGGGATGACCTGCGCCTCCTGCGCGGCACGCGTCGAGAAGAAGCTCAACCGCATGGACGGCGTCACCGCCACCGTCAACTTCGCGACGGAGAAGGCCAAGGTCTCCTACCCCGAGGGGGTACGGGTCGCCGATCTGATCGCCACCGTGGTGAGGACGGGCTACACCGCCGAGGAGCCCCCGCCGCCCGCGGCGCCCGAGGAGGCGGAACCGCCCGCCGACGACGACCCCGAAACGGCCGCCCTGCGCCAACGGCTGACCGTCTCCGCGCTGCTCGCCCTGCCCGTCGTCCTCATGTCGATGATCCCGGCCCTCCAGTTCGACAACTGGCAGTGGCTCTCGCTGACGCTCGCCGCGCCCGTCGTGGTCTGGGGCGGGCTGCCCTTCCACCGGGCCGCCCTGACGAACGCGCGGCACGGCGCGGCCACCATGGACACCCTGGTCTCGGTCGGCACCCTCGCCGCGTTCGGCTGGTCCCTGTGGGCACTGTTCTTCGGCGACGCGGGGATGCCGGGCATGCGGCACGGCTTCGAGCTCACCGTCTCCCGTACGGACGGGGCGTCCACGCTCTACCTCGAGGTCGCCGCGGGCGTCATCGCGTTCATCCTGCTCGGCCGCTTCCTGGAGGCCCGCTCCAAGCGGCGCGCGGGAGCGGCGCTGCGGGCGCTGATGGAGCTCGGCGCCAAGGACGTCCAGGTCCTGCGGGACGGCCGTGAGATCCGCCTGCCCGTGGCGCGGCTGACCGTCGGCGACCGCTTCGTCGTACGGCCGGGCGAGAAGATCGCCACGGACGGGACCGTCGTCGAGGGCGCGTCGGCCATCGACGCGTCCATGCTGACCGGGGAGTCGGTGCCGGTGGACGTGAGTGTCGGGGACGCCGTCACCGGTGCGACCGTGAACGCCGGGGGCCGGATCGTCGTCGAGGCAACCCGGATCGGCGCGGACACCCAGCTCGCGCGGATGGCCCGGCTCGTCGAGGACGCGCAGAACGGCAAGGCCGAGGTGCAGCGTCTCGCCGACCGGATCTCCGGGGTCTTCGTGCCCGTCGTGCTGGTCATCGCGCTCGGCACGTTCGCGGCCTGGATCGCGGTCACCGGCGACACGGTCGCGGCCTTCACCGCCGCCGTCGCGGTGCTGATCATCGCCTGCCCGTGCGCGCTCGGCCTGGCGACTCCGACCGCCCTGATGGTCGGCACCGGCCGGGGCGCCCAGCTCGGCATCCTCATCAAGGGGCCCGAGGTCCTGGAGTCCACGCGCCGCGTCGACACCGTCCTCCTGGACAAGACCGGCACCGTGACGACGGGACGCATGAGCCTGCACGAGGTCCACGTCGTCGAAGGCACCGCCGAGAAGGACGTCCTGCGGCTCGCCGGAGCCCTGGAACACGCCTCCGAGCATCCGATTGCCCGAGCTATCGCGACAGGCGCTCAGGAGCGCACGGGCGGCCTTCCGGCGCCGGAACACTTCGAGAACGTGCCCGGCCGCGGCGTACGCGGGCGGGTGGACGGCCACGACGTCACCGTCGGCCGGTTCCCGGGCGCGCTCCCCGAAGCGCTTGCGGGCGCGAAGAGCGCGGCCGAGGCGGCGGGCCGTACGGCCGTCGTGGTCGCCCTGGACGGCGCTCCGGTGAGTGTCGTGACCGTCGCCGACACGGTCAAGGAGACCAGCGCCGAGGCCGTCCGCGAACTGCGCGCCCTCGGACTCACGCCGATGCTGCTGACCGGGGACAACCGGGCGGTCGCCGAGGCCGTGGCGCGGGCGGTCGGCATCGGCTCCGCCGACGTGATCGCCGAGGTGCTGCCCGAGGACAAGGTCGCCGTGGTCCGGCGGCTGCAGCGCGAGGGGCGGACCGTCGCGATGGTCGGGGACGGGGTGAACGACGCGGCGGCGCTCGCGACCGCCGATCTGGGCCTCGCGATGGGCACCGGGACGGACGCGGCGATCGAGGCGAGCGACCTCACGCTCGTGCGCGGCGATCTGCGGGTGGCCGCGGACGCGATCCGGCTGGCGCGCAGCACCTTGTCGACGATCAAGGGAAACCTGGTCTGGGCCTTCGGCTACAACGTGGCGGCGCTTCCGCTGGCCGCCGCCGGCCTGCTGAACCCCATGATCGCGGGAGCCGCGATGGCCTTCTCGTCGGTCTTCGTGGTCACGAACAGCCTTCGACTGAGAGCATTCGCGTGACGACGGACCATGAGTCCCCCTAGAGTCCAACGCGAGCCTCACATAAGCTCTTCACAAGGCTCGCGCATCTTCCTTACGCTTGGTCCTCGATTCCCGTATCGGGGCTCTTGCCTATCTTCAGGACATATGCAAGAGACTCAGATCACAGTGATGTGAACGTAACCACCGAAGGGGTTCGTCAGTCTAAGTTGGCGATGTCAGAAGCGTCTTGGGGGGCGCGACTGGCATCTGGGGATGTCTTGGGGGACGTTCCCGGAAATTGCGTCGCCGGGGCACGTACAGCGGGGAGCTTTGAGCGGCCCTCCCGATCCGTACGCGTCCCGGCAGATCGCACCGCACCACCGCAGAACGGCGAGTTCCGCTCGCCCGGTCACACCGTCGGCCTCCGTGCCGACACACAGCGATTCAGGCGCTGTCCCGCAGACGCCCGGCCGGATCCCGTGGGGGGAATCCGCACCGGGACAAGGAAAGCGCCCTGACTGCCGGCCCGTGGGGGGACCAGTAGCAGGGCGCTTTCCGTTTTTCTGCCTTGATACGAGCTTCACCGGGCCCCGCCTACGGAGCCCGGTGGTCGTGTACGAGCCTCTAGCGGGCCTCGACCGGCACGAAGTCGCGCTCGACGACGCCCGTGTAGATCTGCCGCGGGCGGCCGATGCGGGAGCCGGGCTCCTTGATCATCTCGTGCCACTGGGCGATCCAGCCCGGCAGCCGGCCGAGGGCGAACAGGACCGTGAACATCTCGGTCGGGAAGCCCATGGCGCGGTAGATGAGACCCGTGTAGAAGTCCACGTTCGGGTAGAGGTTGCGCGAGACGAAGTACTCGTCGGAGAGCGCGTGCTCCTCCAGCTTGAGGGCGATGTCCAGCAGCTCGTCGGACTTGCCGAGAGCGGAGAGGACGTCGTGCGCGGCGGCCTTGATGATCTTCGCGCGCGGGTCGAAGGACTTGTACACCCGGTGGCCGAAGCCCATCAGGCGGACGCCGTCCTCCTTGTTCTTCACCTTGCGGATGAAGGAGTCGACGTCGCCGCCGTTGGCCTTGATGCCCTCGAGCATCTCCAGGACGGACTGGTTGGCGCCGCCGTGCAGCGGGCCCCACAGCGCGGAGATGCCGGCGGAGATCGAGGCGAACATGTTCGCCTGCGAGGAGCCGACCAGACGCACGGTGGAGGTCGAACAGTTCTGCTCGTGGTCCGCGTGCAGGATCAGCAGCTTGTCCAGCGCGGAGACGACCACCGGGTCGAGCTCGTACTCCTGCGCGGGGACCGAGAAGGTCATGCGCAGGAAGTTCTCGACGTACCCGAGGTCGTTGCGCGGGTAGACGAAGGGGTGGCCGATCGACTTCTTGTACGCGTACGCCGCGATCGTCGGAAGCTTGGCGAGCAGCCGGATCGTGGAGAGGTTGCGCTGCTTCTCGTCGAACGGGTTGTGGCTGTCCTGGTAGAAGGTCGACAGCGCCGAGACGACCGACGACAGCATCGCCATCGGGTGGGCGTCGCGGGGGAAGCCCCTGTAGAAGTTCTTGACGTCCTCGTGCAGCAGGGTGTGCTGCGTGATTTCGTTCTTGAAGGTGGAGAGCTCGTCGACGTTCGGGAGCTCGCCGTTGATCAGCAGGTAGGCCACCTCCAGGAAGGTGGACCGCTCGGCCAGCTGCTCGATCGGGTAACCGCGGTAGCGGAGGATGCCCTGCTCACCGTCGAGATAGGTGACCGCGGATTTGTAGGCGGCGGTATTGCCATACCCACTGTCCAGCGTCACCAGACCGGTCTGGGCGCGGAGCTTGCCGATGTCGAAGCCCTTGTCGCCGACGGTGCTGTCGATCACCGGGTAGGTGTACTCGCCATCGCCGTACCGCAGTACTACAGAGTTGTCGCTCACGTCATCCCTCACCGACGTTGTGCCTCTTCTTCGAGGTGCCCTGACTGTCTCTACCATCCCCCATTTGGCCCTGGAGAGTGCACTCGGGGTCGACCATTGGGCCTATTGGCGGCACTCAGTGCCGCCAACCTGCTCATCCTGCCCCGTTCATCCCGCATCTGGAAGTGCTCTGTGACCTTCATGACTCGTTTGATCGATCATTTTTTGTGATGGACCACGTCTCGCGCCCGAAAGGCCCGGTTCAACGCTCGAACGGGCCGGTTCGCCTCGCGAGGAGGCGGTGCTTCACGAGCCGGACAGCCGGAAGTCCAGGGCCGTGCACCGGCGTCCCGCGGACACCGTACGCACCGCCTGGCCTATCGCCTTGCGCGAACCGACGAGGACGACCAGCTTCTTGGCCCGGGTGACCGCCGTGTAGAGCAGATTGCGCTGGAGCATCATCCAGGCGCCGGTCGTCACGGGGATCACGACCGCCGGGTACTCGCTGCCCTGGGAGCGGTGGATGGTCACCGCGTAGGCGTGGGCCAGCTCGTCGAGTTCGTCGAACTCGTACGGCACCTCCTCGTCCTCGTCCGTGCGCACCGTCAGGCGCTGTTCGACCGGATCGAGGGAGGTCACGACGCCCACGGTGCCGTTGAAGACGCCGTTCTCGCCCTTGTCGTAGTTGTTGCGGATCTGGGTGACCTTGTCGCCGACCCGGAAGACCCGGCCGCCGAGCCGCTTCTCGGCGAGGTCCGGGCGGCCGGGGGTGATGGCCTGCTGGAGCAGTCCGTTCAGGTGACCCGCGCCGGCCGGGCCCCGGTGCATGGGAGCGAGGACCTGGATGTCCCGGCGGGGGTCAAGGCCGAACTTGGCCGGAATCCGCCGGGCCGCCACGTCCACGGTGAGCCGCCCGGCCTCCTCGGTGTCGTCCTCGACGAAGAGGAAGAAGTCCTTCATGCCGTCGGTGAGCGGGTGCTGCCCGGAGTTGATCCGGTGCGCGTTGGTCACCACCCCGGACTGCTGGGCCTGGCGGAAGACCTTGGTGAGGCGCACCGCCGGGACCGGGCCGCGGTCGGCCAGCAGATCGCGCAGCACCTCGCCCGCGCCGACGCTGGGCAGCTGGTCGACGTCGCCGACGAAGAGCAGGTGGGCGCCCGGGGGCACCGCCTTGACCAGCTTGTTGGCGAGCAGCAGGTCGAGCATGGAGGCCTCGTCCACGACGACCAGGTCGGCGTCCAGCGGGCGGTCCTTGTCGTAGGCCGCGTCGCCGCCCGGCTTGAGCTCCAGGAGCCGGTGCACGGTGGAGGCCTCGGCTCCGGTCAGCTCGGCGAGGCGCTTGGCGGCGCGGCCGGTGGGCGCGGCGAGAACCACCTTGGCTCCCTTGGCGCGGGCCAGTTCCACGATCGAGCGGACCGTGAACGACTTACCGCAGCCCGGGCCTCCGGTGAGCACGGCGACCTTCTCGGTGAGCGCGAGCCGGACCGCCGCCTCCTGCTCGGGGGCCAGCTCCGCGCCCGTACGCCCCTTCAGCCAGGCGAGCGCCTTGTCCCAGACCACGTCGTGGAAGCCGGGCATCCGGTCCCGGTCGGTGCGCAGCAGGCGCAACAGCTGTGCGGAGAGCGAGAGTTCGGCGCGGTGGAAGGGGACCAGGTAGACGGCCGTCACCGGGTCGCCGCCTTCCGGACCAGGAACCCTCTCCCGTACGACGCCGGGGTCCTCGCCCTCGTCCGCGGGGGCCGCCAGCTCGGCCAGGCACTCGATGACCAGGCCCGTGTCGACCTGGAGCAGCTTCACCGCGTCCGCGATCAGCCGCTCCTCGGGGAGGTAGCAGTGGCCCTGGTCGGTGGACTGCGACAGGGCGTACTGAAGGCCGGCCTTGACGCGCTCCGGGCTGTCGTGCGGGATGCCGACGGACTGGGCGATCTTGTCGGCGGTGAGGAAGCCGATGCCCCAGACGTCGGACGCCAGGCGGTAGGGCTGGTTCTTCACGACCGAGATCGACGCGTCGCCGTACTTCTTGTAGATGCGGACCGCGATGGAGGTGGACACCTCGACGGTCTGGAGGAAGAGCATGACCTCCTTGATCGCCTTCTGCTCCTCCCAGGCGTCGGCGATCCTCCCCGTGCGCTTGGGGCCGAGCCCCGGGACCTCGATGAGCCGCTTGGGCTCCTCCTCGATGATCCGCAGGGTGTCCAGGCCGAAGTGCTGGGTGATGCGGTCGGCGAAGACCGGGCCGATGCCCTTGACCAGGCCGGATCCGAGATAGCGGCGGATGCCCTGGACGGTGGCCGGGAGGACCGTCGTGTAGTTCTCCACCGTGAACTGCTTGCCGTACTGCGCGTGGGAGCCCCAGCGGCCCTCCATGCGCAGGGACTCGCCGACCTGGGCACCGAGCAGGGAGCCGACGACGGTGAGCAGATCGCCGGCGCCGCGGCCGGTGTCGACCCGGGCGACCGTGTACCCGTTCTCCTCGTTGGCGTACGTGATGCGTTCGAGCACGCCTTCCAGCGTGGCCAGCCGCCGCTCATCCGTCTGGGCGGCCCCCGCCTGATTCGACATGATCCGACGGTACCGCCCGCCTCCGACAGCGCCCCGGGGCCGGGGACATCTCACCCGGTCGTGGGGCCTCGAAAGTCTTCGAGGGGCCCGGTCCATCGACCGGGCCCCTCGGTTTTCCCCTCCGTATCAGAACCCCCGCGATCCCCCCGGATCCCCCTCCAAAGGTCCTGATGCCACGTACGACCCGCGAGGCCGGGGAAGGGTTGCACGAACTTCCGAAGATTTTTTCGGCCCGCCGCGGCCGTACGGAATCATCGCTGGTCGGGCGGCACTTCGGGGTGCTACCCGGCGTGCTCCACGAACCGTGCCGCCGTCTCGGCCAGCACCTCGCGTCCGTCCCGGGCCCACAGCGCGTCGTTGAAGAGTTCGACCTCGATGGGCCCGGTGTAACCCGCCGCCTCGACGAGCCCCCGCCACGCGCGGAGGTCGATCGAGCCGTCGCCGAGCTGGCCGCGGCCGTTGAGGACGCCCTCGGGAAGCGGGGTGGTCCAGTCGGCGAGCTGGAAGGTGTGGATGCGGCCCCCGGCCCCCGCGCGGGCGATCTGGGCGGGGGCCGTGTCGTCCCACCAGAGGTGGT
The DNA here is from genome assembly GCF_055588305.1 of Streptomyces sp. NPDC042002. NCBI lineage: Bacteria > Bacillati > Actinomycetota > Actinomycetes > Kitasatosporales > Streptomycetaceae > Streptomyces > Streptomyces sp. NPDC042002. Next base: position 94,304 of record NZ_JBVJCT010000005.1, read on the forward strand.
ACGTGTCGACGGTGACGCCCACCTGGTCCGCGGGGAAGCGTTCCGCGAGGTCCAGTGCCTGGGCGAGCGTGGAGACCACACAGCGGTCGGCCGCGTACATCGGATGGAGCGGTTCGACGGCCAGCCGTACGCCGTGGGAGGCGGCGTACGGGCCCAGCTCGCCGAGCGCGTCGGCGATGCGCTCACGGGCGCCGTGCAGGTCCTTCGAGCCGGGCGGCAGGCCGCCGGAGACCAGGACGAGGGTGTCGGTGCCGAGCGTCGCGGCCTCGTCGACGGCGGCGCGGTTGTCGTCCAGGGCGCGCTGCCGCTCTCCCGGGTCGATCGCGGTGAGGAAGCCGCCCCGGCACAGGGTGGTGACGGCCAGACCGGCGTCGTGGACGAGTTTCGCGGTGGCGTCGAGGCCGTACGACCGCACGGGCTCGCGCCAGAGGCCGACGCCCGGGATGCCCGTCTCCAGGCAGGCTTGCACCAGTTCGGGCATCGTCAGCTGCTTGACCGTCATCTGGTTGACGGAGAAGCGGGCGAGGCTGCTCATGAGGTCACTCCGTACAGGGCGAGCAGGGTCTTCATCCGGGTCTCGGCTCGTTCGGGATTCGGGAACAGGCCCAGTCCGTCGGCCAGTTCGTAGGCGCGCGCGAGGTGCGGCAGGGAGCGCGCCGACTGGAGGCCGCCCACCATCACGAAGTGCTCCTGGTGGCCGGCGAGCCAGGCCAGCAGGACGACGCCCGTCTTGTAGAAGCGGGTCGGGGGCCGGAAGAGGTGCCGGGACAACTCGACGGTGGGGTCGAGGAGTTCGCGGAAGCCCTTGACGTCTCCGGTGTCCAGGACGCGTACCGCCCGCGCGGCGAGGGGGCCGAGCGGGTCGAAGACGCCGAGCAGCGCGTGGCTGAAGCCGCGCTCGTCGCCCGCGATCAGCTCGGGGTAGTTGAAGTCGTCGCCGGTGTAGCAGCGGACGCCGTCCGGGAGGCGGCGGCGCAGCTCGACCTCCCGGCGGGCGTCCAGCAGGGAGACCTTGACGCCGTCCACCTTGTCGGGGTGGGCGGCGATCACCTCCAGGAACACCTCCGTGGCCGCGTCCAGGTCGTCCGATCCCCAGTAGCCCTCCAGGGCCGGGTCGAACATCGGGCCCAGCCAGTGCAGGATCACCGGGTCGGCGGCCTGGCGCAGGAGGTGGCCGTAGACGTCGAGGTAGTCCTCGGGTCCGGCGGCGGTCGCGGCGAGCGCGCGGGAGGCCATCAGGATCGCCTGCGCGCCCGACTCCTCGACGAGGGCGAGCTGTTCCTCGTAGGCGGCCCGCACCTCGTGGAGCGTGGCCGGGCCCGTGAGCTGGTCCGTGCCGGCACCGCAGGCGATCCTGCCGCCGACCGCACTGGCCTCGGCGGAGGACCTTCTCACGAGCTCGGCCGCCCCGGCCCAGTCCAGACCCATCCCCCGCTGGGCGGTGTCCATCGCCTCGGCGACCCCGAGGCCGTGCGACCACAGGTGGCGCCGGAAGGCGAGCGTGGCGTCCCAGTCGACGGCGGCGGGCGAGTCGGGCGAGACGTCCGCGTAGGGGGCGGCGACGACGTGCGCGGCGGAGAAGACCGTACGGGAGGCGAGGGGTTCGCCCGTGGGGGCGATGGCGAGAGGCTCGGTGCGCGGCTCGTAGATGCGCAACCGGCCGTCGGCGCCCGGGAGTCGGATGGTCACAGAGAGATCTCCGGCACGTCGAGGCGGCGGCCCTCGGCCGAGGATTTCAGTCCCAGTTCGGCGAGTTGGACGCCGCGGGCGCCGGCGAGGAGGTCCCAGCGGTAGGGGGCGTCGGCGTAGACGTGCCGCAGGAACAGCTCCCACTGGGCCTTGAAGCCGTTGTCGAACTCGGCGTTGTCGGGGACCTCCTGCCACTGGTCGCGGAAGGAGTAGGTGGCCGGGATGTCCGGGTTCCAGACCGGCTTGGGAGTGGAACCGCGGTGCTGGACACGGCAGTTGCGCAGCCCGGCGACGGCCGATCCCTCCGTGCCGTCGACCTGGAACTCGACGAGTTCGTCGCGGTTGACGCGCACGGCCCAGGAGGAGTTGATCTGGGCGACCGCGCCGCCCTCCAGTTCGAAGATGCCGTAGGCGGCGTCGTCGGCCGTGGCGTCGAAGGGCTTGTCGCGCTCGTCCCAGCGCTGCGGGATGTGGGTGGCGGTGAGCGCCTGCACGGAGGTGACGCGGCCGAACAGCTCGTGCAGGACGTACTCCCAGTGCGGGAACATGTCGACGACGATGCCGCCGCCGTCCTCGGCGCGGTAGTTCCAGGAGGGCCGCTGGGCCTGCTGCCAGTCGCCCTCGAAGACCCAGTAGCCGAACTCCCCGCGGACGGACAGGATCCGTCCGAAGAAGCCGCCGTCGACGAGCCGCTTCAGCTTGAGCAGGCCGGGGAGGAAGAGCTTGTCCTGGACGACGCCGTGCTTGATGCCGGCGGCGTGCGCGAGGCGGGCCAGTTCGAGCGCTCCGTCGAGGCCCGTGGCGGTCGGCTTCTCGGTGTAGATGTGCTTGCCCGCGGCGACGGCCTTCCGGAGGGCCTCCTCGCGGGCGGACGTCACCTGGGCGTCGAAGTAGAGGTCGACGGACGGATCGGCGAGCACCGCGTCCAGGTCCGTCGACCAGTGGTCGAGGCCGTGCCGCTCGGCGAGCGCCTTCAGGGCGCTCTCGCGGCGGCCGACGAGGACGGGCTCGGGCCACAGCACGGTGCCGTCGCCGAGGTCGAGTCCGCCCTGGTCGCGCAGGGCGAGGATCGAGCGGACCAGGTGCTGGCGGTAGCCCATGCGTCCCGTCACGCCGTTCATGGCGATCCGCACCGTCTTGCGTGTCACGTCATTCCCTTCGTACGCGTCAGACGCCGAGCGCGCTCACAGGTGAGCGTGCTAGCAAGCGCTTTCTATCTGCTGAGAAGCTAGCCTCTGTGCAGCGGTCTGGACAAGACCACCGCTGAGACGAGTTGTTCGAGGGGGCGAACAACGGGGGCCGTTGGCCGTATGGTCTGCACGGACCCTGCCCACAGGAAGCGGCGCACTCGGCCTTCGACTCCGTGTTCGACGCCGTACGACGAGGTATGACCAGGCACGACGACGTACGAGACGTACGAAGTGGTACGACGAGACGCGCGACCGGAGGACGACGAGATGACGGTGACCCTGGCGGACGTGGCGGCCCGCGCGCAGGTCTCTCCCGCGACGGTGTCGCGCGTGCTGAACGGGAACTATCCCGTGGCCTCCTCCACCCGTGAGCGGGTGCTGCGCGCGGTGGACGAGCTGGACTACGTGCTGAACGGGCCCGCGAGCTCGCTGGCCGCGGCGACCTCCGACCTCGTCGGGATCCTGGTCAACGACATCGCCGACCCCTTCTTCGGGATCATGGCGGCGGCGATCCAGTCGGAGATCGGCGGTCCCGGGGGGCGCGCGGGCGGGGAGCGGCTCGGGGTCGTCTGCAACACCGGCGGCTCCCCGGAGCGCGAGCTCACCTATCTCACGCTCCTTCAGCGCCAGCGCGCCGCCGCGGTCGTGCTCACCGGCGGTGCCATAGAGGACACCGTCCACGCCGCCGCCGTCGCCACGAAGCTGCGCCGGCTGACGGAGGCGGGCACCCGGGTCGTGCTGTGCGGACGGCCGCCCGCGCCGGACGCGCCCGAGGCGATCGCGCTGACCTTCGACAACCGGGGCGGCGGCAAGCAGCTCACCGAGCATCTGATCGGCCTCGGCCACCGGCGGCTCGGCTACATCGCGGGCCCCGAGGAGCGCACGACGACCCGCCACCGGCTGGAGGGCCACCGCGCGGCGCTCGACGCCCACGGCGTCGAGGACGACCCGCGGCGCACCGTGCACGGCCGTTACGACCGCCGGTCCGGTTACGAGGCGACGCTCGAACTGCTGCGCCGTGACCCGTCGTTGACGGCCGTCGTCGCCGCGAACGACACCGTGGCGCTGGGCGCGTGCGCGGCCCTGCGCGACTCCGGGCTGCGCATCCCCGACGAGGTGTCCGTCGCGGGCTTCGACGATCTGCCGTTCAGCATCGACGCCGTGCCCGCGCTCACGACCGTACGGCTGCCGCTCTCCGAGGCGGGCGCGCGCGCCGGGCGGATCGCCATGGGCCGCGAGGAGCCGCCGCCGGGCGGGATCGCGACGGTGCGGGGGGAGTTGATGGTCCGGGGGTCCACCGGGGTTCCCCGGGGCTGACCTCCCCTTTCCCGGGGGCTGGCCTCTCTTTTCCCGGGGCGCCGCAGAGCTGAGGGCACCTGGCACGCGGCTCTTCCGGGCTTCCGGGCTTCCGGGCTTCCGGACCGACGTAATGGACCGGATGCCGCCGCTGGGCGCACGGGAACGCGCGGCGCGGTGGGCCGGAACCGGAGGGCGGGGCGCGGAGGGCGTCCCTCGCGGAGGGGCGGCGGCTCCGAGGGTGGCGGCCCGGGGGGATAGGCGGCTTCGGGTGGGGGTTCTATGCTCGGGGGAGTTGTTTCTCTGACTGAGTCAGCCGTTCGGGCCGAACAGGCCATCGTCGCCGTCCAGAGCCGAACTCCGGGGCCGATCATGACCGTCCAGGACATCCGCTCCTTCAACCGCTTCTGCACGAACGTCATCGGCGCGCTCGACTACGGGCGCCGTCTCTACGCGCCGTACACGCTCACCGAGTCCCGCGTCCTCTACGAGCTGGCGCACACACCCCAGGCGGACGCCGCGGATCTCCGGGCCGAACTCTCGCTGGACTCCGGTTACTTGAGCCGGATTCTGAACAAGTTCGAGCAGGACGGACTGGTCGAGCGCGCCGCGTCCGAGAGGGACCCGCGACGCCGGCGGATCACGCTCACCGCGCGCGGCCGGGAGGCCGCCGCCCTGCTCGACGAGCGGGCGCGCCAGACCGTGGGTTCACTGCTGGCGACCGTGGCCCCCGACGACCGCCCGCGGCTCGCGGAGGCGATGCGCACGGTGCGGACGCTCCTGGGCGACGGGCGGGCCGCGCCCCGCCGCGAGGATGTCGTCCTGCGCGAACCGGGCCCCGGCGACCTCGGCTGGATCGTGCAGCGCAACGCGGCGCTGTACGCGGCCGAGTACGGCTGGAACACCGACTACGAGGGCCTGGTCGCGAGGATCGTCGCCGACTTCGCCGAGGATCACGACCCCCACCTGGAGCGGGTGTGGATCGCCGAGCTCGACGGCCGGCCCGTCGGATGCGTGATGTGCGTACGGGACGACGCTCCCGGCACGGCCCGCCTGAGGCTGCTGCTCGTCGAGCCGGAGACGCGGGGTCTCGGCGTCGGTGACCGCCTCGTCGGGGCCGTCACCGACTTCGCGCGCGGTGTCGGCTATCACGAGCTCGTCCTGTGGACCAACGACGTCCTGGCCGCCGCCCGCCGTATCTACCAGCGCCACGGCTTCGCCCTGGTCGCCGAGAAACCGCACCGGTCGTTCGGCGCCGATCTGGTGGGCCAGGACTGGCGGCTGGACCTGCGCGCCGGCCGCGAGTGACGTGGACCGGACGCCGGCCAACGGGCTCGGGCAGGCGTCCGACAGGGCAACGGGAGACGTGCGCCGATCCCGAGATGTGAACAGCTCGTCCGCCCCTTGAGCGAAGTCGCATCACAGAGTTAACTCAAACGCCTACCGTAAGTGACCGCTCGCGCAACCTGAGTGCGAGACCGTGCTCCCCCAAGTGGCCCGCATTCATGGGGAGTTGGCATATATGCAAGGCACCGTGGACGGCTTCGGATACGGGTGGGTGACTCCGGCGGTCTCCTACCTCGTCGCCTGTCTGGGCAGCGCTCTGGGGCTGCGCTGCGTCGTCCGTTCCCTGAACAACCGGCAGTCGTGGAAGCCGGGTTGGCTGGCCCTCGGGGCGGCGACCATCGGCTGCGGTATCTGGACCATGCACTTCGTCGCGATGGCCGGCTTCCGGATCCAGGGGATCCAGATCGACTACGACGCCCGTCTGACGGCGCTCAGTCTCGTCGTGGCGATCGTGGTGGTCGGCATCGGCGTCTTCGCCGTGGGATACCGCGGAGCCACCACCGCCACCCTGACCGCCGCCGGGATCATCACCGGGCTCGGCGTGGTCGCCATGCACTACCTGGGCATGGCGGCGCTCCAGCTGAACGGGTCCCTCGAGTACGACTCGCTCACGGTCGGGGCCTCCGTGCTGATCGCGGTCGCCGCCGCGACCGCCGCCCTGTGGACCGCCGCCTCCTACCGGGGCTTCCCGGCCGCCCTCGGTGCCAGTCTCCTCATGGGCATCGCGCAGACCGGTATGCACTACACCGGCATGGCCGCCCTCGGAGTACATCTGCGCGGCGCGACGGACGCGTCGTACACCGGGATGTACGGCAACGCGTCGCCCGCCACGATCCTGCTCCCCATGCTCATCGGACCGGTCGTCTTCCTGATCCTGGCCGGAGTGGTGGTGATGTTCGACCCCCAGCTCGTCCTCGGCGACGGGGACTGGAGCCGGACCCCCCCGCGTCGGCGCCGCGCCACGACCGCCCTGCCCGAACGCCCCGCGTACCCTCCGCGCGCCGACTCCCTCTTCGAGCCCCGGGACCAGCGGACGGGCCGGCACTCTACCCCGCGCGGGCGGTGAGCTTCGTCGTCCCGTCGAGGCACCAGTCGAGCACCGCGGGCCACGGGCCGTAGCCCGCGTCCATGCCGAGGTGCCCGGCTCCGGGCAGGATCCGGGTCGGTACGCCCAGGGGGTCGCCGTACACCGTGCCGGCGCCCTCGGGGCAGTACGGGTCGTCGTCGCCGGCGACCAGCAGGGTGTGCCCGGGAAGCGTGAAGTCCAGCTCGGCCAGGGCGAACCCGGCGATCTCCGGCAGTCCCGCGAGGACGGAGGCGGACGGCGGGGCGACGAGCAGCACCCGGTCGACACCGGCCGCACCCGGCAGCCGGCGGGCGGCGGCGTGCAGCCACAGCACGGCCGAGGCGCTGTGGGCGACGACCACACGCTCGGCACCGGCCAACGCGCCCAGATGGCGGGCCACTTCCGCCAGCCACACCTCCAGGTCCGGGTCGTCGGGGTCCGGCAGCTGCGGATAGACGACGTGCTGCCCCAGCTCGCCGAGCCGGCCGGCGAGCCAGTGCTGCCAGTGGCCCTCCGGGCGGTGGTTCTGCCAGCCGTGCAGGATCAGGAACGCGCGCGGGGCTTCGGCGCTGTCATCGGAGTCGTACGAGGTCATGGGCTGATCGTTTCCGATCGCCGGCCTTTCGGTCCAGCCGGTCTTCCATGGTGGAACGGGTGAGCGGGACCGCGCGCACGGCAGCCGGCCTGGCCGGATGAGCGCCGTGACGGGGTGCCGCCCCGGCGGACGGTCTCCGTGGCCGCGCGGATCGCTCCGCGTACCCTCGCGGCCGGCCGGTCCCGGCACTCGGGCCACTCAGCCGCCGTCACCGAATGGATCGCAAAGTCGCGCGGCAGACCGTCCCCGCCCGGCGCCCAGAAGCGGGACCAGTCGCGCAGGACGCCCTCCAGGCGGGCGCCGGTGCGCTCGATCGCGGCGCGCGAACAGGAGTTGCGGGCATCGGTCTTGAGATCCACGCGGGAGACGCCCCACTCCTCGGAGGCGCCGTCGAGGTCGGGTTCACCCGGCTCGCCTCCTCCGCGCAGCGTCGAGCCGGTCGTCCGTGCGCCGGCAACGCGGCTCCCGGTGCGCCGTGGCGCCGACCGCCCGTCCGGAGGCCGGGGACACCTGGGCGTAGGGGGCGAGCATGCCGGTCGGGGCTGCGCGTGCCGAGCGGTCATACGGCCTCGACGGTGCCGGCGTGCCGGGCGCGTTCGGCGGCCAGGACGGTGAGATGGCTGGTCAGGGACTCCCGCGGGCCGGACTTCACCAGGCCGGGGTTCCCGGTGGCGACGGCGGCGACGAACGCGTCCATCAGACCGGCGTCGCCTCCGCCGTGGCCGCCCGCGGCGTCCATGGCGCCCGCGGCGGCGAGGTCGACGGCCTCCTCGGTCCGGGTCAGGAAGTCGTAGACGCTCAACTTCTCGCCGTCGCCGCGCAGTTCGCCACGGGTCCCGAAGATCCGGGTCCGGCGGTCGGCCTGTTCGGTGAAGGCGGTCATGGTGAAGGTGGCGGTCGCGCCGGAGGCGAACTCCATGGACACCACCTGGTGGTCGACGACGTCGTTGTCGCAGGCGTACACGCAGCGCCCGTACGGGCCCTCGCGCAGGGCGGTCTCCAGCGCCTCGGGGGTGAAGTCGTCGACCAGCACGCTCAGCGGCCAGTGGTGTTCGCCGCGGGCGAGCCGGTCGCCGTACTCGCGCCGGGCGGAGTAGGGGCAGGTGTTCTCCACCGCGCAGTCCAGGCAGCGGTCGGCGGCGCCCTCGGGCCTGTTCTCGGGCCGGAAGTGCGAGAGGCGTCCGAAACTGGAGACGCGGACGGGGGGTTGCCCCAGGATGTACTGCAACCAGTCGATGTCATGGCAGGACTTGGCCATCAGCATGGACGTCGCCCGGTCCGTACGGCCCCAGTTGCCGCGGACGAAGGAGTGGGCCTGGTGCCAGAAGCCGACGGGTTCCAGGTGCTGGACATTCACGACGTCCCCGATCCGGCCGGAGTCCACGACCTCCTTCACGGCGCGGGTGTACCGGGTGTAGCGCAGGACGTGCCCGACCGCGAGGGTCACCCCGGCCCTCTCCACCGCGTCGACGATCCGCCGGCACTCGTCCTCGGTCAGGGCCATCGGCTTCTCCAGCAGGATGTGGTAGCCGAGGGCCGCGAACTCCAGTACCGGTTCCAGGTGTTCGCGGTCCATGGTGCAGATCAGCACCGCGTCCGCGATCCGGCCGCGGGCGGCCAGCACCCGCCAGTCGTCCACCGCGGCGTCCGGCCCCAGGGCGTGGGCGGCGGCGAACCGGCGCCGCCGGGTCTCCCGCGGCTCGGCCACGGCCACCACCTTGGCCCGGTCCGGACGGTCCAGGGCCCAGCGCGCGTGGCCGGTCCCGCGGTCCCCGGCACCGACGACGGCGAGTGTGACGACGGAGGGCATGTGTGGACCGCTTTCCCAGTCGGGTCGCAGGCGCGGTTGGCGCTGTCCGTCGGGAAGTTAGCCGCCCGGGATCTCCGCGACAAGACGCCCGCGGCGCTCACCGGTCCGTCTCAGCCGTCCGCCCCGGCCGCTCCGGCGGCCGCCCAGGCCCCGAACACCTCGTGGAAGGCCGGGAACGTCTTGCGTACGCGTCCCGGGTCGTCGAAGCCGATGCCCGGGGTGCGCAGCGAGGTCACCGCGAAGGCCATCACGACGCGGTGGCCGCCGTACGTCCTGATCTCGGCCGGGGAGGGGACGCCCGGGTGGATCTCGGTCCAGTCGGGGCCGGTCTCCACCCGGACGCCGAGCCGCCGGAGGTTCTCCGCGCAGGCCTCGAGACGGTCGCACTCCTTGGCCCGGGTGTTGGCGACGTCCTCGATCCGGACCGGACCGGAGGCGAAGGGCGCCAGGGCGGCGAGCGTCGGCATGGTGTCGGAGATGTCCCGCATGTTGACGGTGAGGCCGCGCAGTTCGCCGGTGCCGCGCGCGGTCGTGCGGTCGGACCCGGTCTCCACGCGCGCGCCCATCCGGCGCAGGACGTCCACGAAGCCCAGGTCGCCCTGGAGCGCCCGCGCGCCGAGGCCGTGGACGGTGACCTCGCGGCCGGTCAGGGCGGCCGCCGCGAAGAATTAGCTCGCGGTGGAGGCGTCGGGCTCGACGGGGTAGGCGGTGGCCCGGTAGCCGCCGGGCGCCACCTCGAAGGCATCGCCCTCCACCCGTACGTCCGCCCCGTACGCGCGCATCATCGCGAGGGCGATCCCCACGTACGGGGCGTCGACAACGGCCATGGGGTCATGCTGGCGCCCCGGCCCGCTCCGGCGCCGGAACGTCCGCCGACTGGACCTTGCGTGGCGTCCGTGAGGTGAGCGCCACCCCGCCGACCAGCAGGGCCGCCGCCGCCCACCGCAGCGGGCTGACCGGCTCGTGCAGGAACAGCGCCGCCGACGACATCCCGAAGACCGGGACGAGCAGCGAGAAGGGCGCGACGGTGGACGCGGGGTGCCGGTGCAGCAGCCAGCCCCAGGCGCCGAAGCCGAAGACGGTCGTGACCCAGGCGACGTAACCGACCACGGCGGCGCCCTGCCAGTCCAGGGCGCGCAGGGCGTCGAGGTCGCGGGACGGGCCCTCGGTGAGCAGGGACAGGCCGAGCAGCGGGAGGACGGGGACGGTGCTCACCCACACCATGAAGTTGAGCGGGTCGGGCGGGGACGCCTTGCGGGTGAGGACGTTGGACAGGCCCCAGCAGGCCGCCGCCGCGATGACCAGGGCGAAGGCGCCGAGTGGGCCGGCCGTGCCCTCGTCGGCGGCGGCCAGGCCCACTCCGCACAGGGCCACCGCCATGCCCGCGAGCCGGACGCGGGTGGGGCGTTCGCCGAGGAAGGCGAAGGCGATGAGCGCGGTGAAGACGGCCTGGATCTGGAGCACGAGGGACGACAGTCCGGCGGGCATCCCCGCGTCCATGCCGATGAACAGGAGCCCGAACTTCGCGACGCCGAGGGCGAGTCCCACCGCCACGATCCACTTCCAGGCCACCTTGGGGCGGCCCACGAAGAACACGGCGGGCAGAGCCGCCACCAGGAAGCGCAGGGCCGAGAAGAGGAGGGGCGGGAAGTGGTCGAGTCCGACCTCGATGACGGTGAAGTTCACGCCCCAGACGGCGGCGACGAGCACGGCGAGGCTGATGTGGGTGGGTCGCATACGTCGAGCATCGGACGACCGCACCATGTAGCACCAGCGCGAATATCTGTAGGGATGGATGAAGCAGTGCTTACGTAAGCTGGGGGTGAGCGATGCCGCGACCCGGGAGGCCCGATGCTCGATCTCCAGCGCCTGCGCGCCCTGCACGCCGTCTCGGTGCACGGCACGGTCGGCGCCGCCGCGGCCGCCCTCGGCTACACCCCGTCCGCCGTGTCCCAGCAGATCGCGAAACTGGAGCGGGAGACCAGGACCGTCCTGCTGGAACGGCGCGGGCGCGGTGTCCGGCTCACCGAGCAGGCCGAACAACTCGCGGCAACCGCACAGGAGTTGATGGCGATCGTGGAGCGGGCGGAGACCGAGTTGGAGGAGCGCCGGGGGCTGCCGGCGGGGCGGCTGACGGTGGCCGCGTTCGCCTCGGCGGCCCGCGGTCTGCTGCCCGCCGTCCTGGCCGATCTGGCCGCCCGGCACCCGGCCCTGGACACCCGGCTGACGGAGATCGACCCGCATCTGTCGGTCGACCTGGTCGCCAAGGGCGCGGTCGACCTGGCCGTCGCGCACGACTGGGACATCGCCCCGCTGCCCGCCCCGCAGGGAGTGGAGCAGGCGGTGATCGGGGACGACCTGTGCGATCTGCTCGTCCCCGCCGGGCACCCCTTCGCCGGGCGGGCCGCCGTACGACGGGAGGACCTGGGCGGCCAGCGGTGGATCTGCCAGCCGCCGGGCCGGGTCTGCCACGACTGGCTGGTCCGCACCCTGCGCGAGGCGGGCCACGAGCCGGACATCGTCCACCAGGCCGAGGAGAACCCGACCCTCATCGCCCTCGTCGCCGCCGGTCTCGGCATCGCCCTCATCCCGCGCCTCGGCCGCGGCGCCCTTCCCGAAGGAGTGGTCGAGGTACCGCTCGACCCGCTGCCCGTCCGCCGGCTGTACGCGCTGTGGCGCTCCGGGGCGGCGCGCCGCCCGGCCATCGCCGAGACGGTCCACACCCTCCAGGCGCACTGGCCGGCGGTATCGGCGCGCGACTGAGCGGGCCCGCGCGCACCCCGGGGGGCGCGGCGGAGCGGGTCCAGGTGGTCTCATCCGTCCCACCCGTCCCGACTTCCGGCATTCGCCCGGATCCCGGGAACCCGGACCCCTCCCGCTTCGTCACATCCGCATGCTGACGGACGAGTCTCCGCAGTGCGGTGTCGGCTTCGCTGCTGGCTGCGATCGCTGACCAACCCTCTCCGCCGCCTGCGGCCGGCAGCACGCCGTCACCGGCGCGCCCCCCTCCAACTGCGCCGGTGGCGGCCCCTTCCCGGATACTGTGCACACCCTTGACTGGAAGAAACTTCCCGGATATTCGTGACTCCTCGGAAGTTTCCTTCACGAGGGAAGGAGCGCTTGTGCGCGACTCCAGCACGGGAAGCACCGCAAGACCGTCCGGGCCGACCGAGCCGGACAGACCGTCAAGACCCTCCCGGCGTACGGTTCTCGCCGCCACGGCGGGCATCACCGCCGCGCTGGCCGCCGGACCCCGCGCCCACGCGGCCGGCGCCCGCCCGGGCGCCGACAGGGAACTGCGCGCCCTGATCTCCCGTATGACCCTGGAGGAGAAGGTCGGCCAGCTCTTCGTCATGCGGGTGTACGGCCATTCGGCCACCGCGCCCGACCAGGCCGACATCGACGCCAACCTCACGGAGATCGGCGTCCGGACGGCCGCCGAGCTGATCGCCAAGTACCGCGTCGGCGGCATCATCTACTTCGCCTGGGCGCACAACACCCGCGATCCGCACCAGATCGCCGGCCTGTCGAACGGGATCCAGCAGGCCTCGCTGGAGCAGCCGCGCGGGCTGCCGCTGCTGATCTCCACCGACCAGGAACACGGGATAGTGGCACGGGTGGGCAAGCCCGCGACGCTGTTCCCGGGCGCCATGGCGCTGGGCGCGGGCGGCTCGCGGGCCGACGCCCGGACGGTGGGCCGCGTCAGCGGTGCCGAACTGCGCGCGATCGGCATCAACCAGGACTACTCCCCCGACGCCGACGTGAACGTCAACCCGGCCAACCCGGTGATCGGCGTCCGCTCCTTCGGCGCCGACCCGGACGCGGTGGCGGGCCTGGTGGCGGCCGAGGTGAAGGGGTACCAGAGCTCGGGTGTCGCGGCCACGGCCAAGCACTTCCCCGGCCACGGCGACACCGCCGTGGACAGCCACTTCGGCTTCCCCGTCATCACCCACAGCCGTGAGCTGTGGGCGGCCCTCGACGCGGTGCCCTTCCGGGCGGCGATCCGCGCGGGCATCGACTCGCTCATGACCGCGCACATCATGGTCCCGGCGCTCGACCCGGCCGGCGACCCCGCCACCCTCTCCCACCCGATCGTCACCGGCATCCTGCGCGGCGAACTGGGCTACGACGGCGTCGTGGTGACGGACTCGCTGGGCATGGAGGGCGTCCGGACGAAGTACGGCGACGACCGCGTCCCCGTCCTCGCTCTCAAGGCCGGTGTCGACCAGCTCCTCAACCCGCCCGACCTGAGCGTCGCGTGGAACGCGGTGCTCAACGCCGTACGCGGCGGCGAACTCACCGAGGCCCGCCTCGACGAATCGATCCTGCGCATCCTGCGGCTCAAGGCGAGGCACGGGGTTCTGAGCGACCCGTACGTCCGTGACGCGGACGTGGACCGGGTGGTCGGCATCCCGTCGCATCTGAGGGCGGCCGACCGGATCGCCGAGCGCACCACCACGTTGCTGGTCAACAAGGCGGGGCTGCTCCCGCTGTCCCGGCGGCGCACCCCGAGAGTGCTGGTGGTGGGCGCCGATCCCGCCTCCCCGTCGCTGTCCGACGGACCGCCCACCACCGTCCTCGCCGCCGCGCTGACCGAGCTGGGCTTCACGGCGACGGCCCTGTCCACGGGTACGGCACCGTCGGCGGCGACGATCGCCCAGGCCGTCACGGCGGCGGCCGACGCGGACGCGGTGGTCGTCGGGACGTACAACCTGACGGCGGCCGGGTCCCAGAAGACCCTGGTCGAGCGTCTGCTCGCCACGGGTGTCCCGGTGATCGCCGTCGCCATCCGCAACCCGTACGACGTCGCCCTGCTCCCCGGGGTCGGCGCCTGCCTGGCCTCGTACTCCTGGACCGATGTCGAAGTACGCGCCGCCGCCCGGGTGATCGCCGGCCGGGTGGACCCGCGGGGCGGACTCCCCGTGGTGGTGCAACGGGCGGACGACCCGGCGCAGGTGCTGTATCCGATCGGGTACGGGCTGACGTACTAGCCGTACGCAGCCCACCCGGCGCGCCACCCCCAAGTGAGCCAAAGGGCCCCGGATGTCTGGCGTGTGCCCGCCTCGGCGGGTCACGCTGGGCAGGGGTCGGGGGGTGAGCCGTGCGAGCCAGCTCGGTGTGTCGGCGTTCCGCGGGAATGGTGTGCGCTCTGCTGCTGGCCGGGACCGCCCTCGCGGGCTGCGACCGCTGGTCCGGATCCGGCTCCGGAGCCGCCGGTCCCGAACCGGCGGCGGCCTCGACGCGCCCCTCCGGCTACGGATCGGTCTTCCTGGGCCGCGGCGAGTGCAGTTCCTTCGGCACGACCAGTTTCACCGAGGTGCCCTGCGGCAGCGAACGGGCCGCCGCCCGGGTCACCGCCCGCTACGACGGCGACGTCGCGGACGGCCCGTCCTGCCCGGCGACCACGGACTTCGTCCTGCGCATCGGCGAGACCGAGCCCCCCTCCGGCGGGAGCGGCGACACCGCCGTCCCCCGGGGCTACGCCTGCATGCGCAAGCTCGAACCCCCGCACCCCGGCGACCCGGGCGGCGGCGGAGGCCCCCGGACCATCGTCGGCGACTGCGTCTACGGATCGGGCCGCGGACAGGTCCGCGAGACGGCGTGCGACGGGACGGGCGGGAAGCGCCCTCAGTACAAGGTGACGTCGGCGGTGACGACCCGCCCCACGTGCCCGTCCGCCACGGAGCTCTACGTCGATCTCGGCGGCACCAGGCCGGTGGGCTGCGCCCGCCCGGTGTGAACCGGCGAGGCCCCCGGAGGAATACGGCTCAGCAGAGGATCCAGCCGGAACTCACCGAACCCGAGCCGACCGAGCCCTTGATCCGGACGCAGCGATGGCCCGCGTACAGGGTCACCGGGCCCGCGTGATGCGCGAAGCGCCCGGAGTCCATCACGGGCCGGCCGCCGCGCGCCTGCACGCTGACCGACATCCGCTTGCGGGAACCCCGTGCCCCGGGGAAGGTCACCGCGCAGACATAGCCGCTGCGCTTGTACACCTGCACGGAACCGGTCGTGAAGGGCAGCGTGCGGACCTTGCGGCCCGAGCAGCTGGACGGGGCCGCCTGGGCGCTGCCCGGGCTCATGATCGCGAGCAGTCCGGCCGCGGTCAGCACGGCCAGGCCGAGCGCCAGCCGTCGGCGTATCGCACCACTGTCCACTGTCGTCCCTCCCGCGGCAATCGGCGTACTGGTGTACGGACGCAGGACATACGGCGGATGGTTGCGTACCGCTACGACATCGCTGTCGATCCCGCCTCACCCGTGAGAGGTTTTTTCCTTTTTCAGGACAACCGTGCCCGTTTACCCGGGGTCCAACTGGTCAGAAAACGAAAGGCGGTAGTTCATGTCCGGCATCAAGTCCTCCCGTACGACCAGCCGCGCACTCGTCGCCGCGGCCCTTCTGATCACAGCCGGTGCCTCGGCGCCGGCGGTCGCGAGTTCCACCGCCCCACCGCCCGCCCGCAGCGGGAGCAACGGCCCCGCCTACGACCGCGTCGCCGACTTCTACGGCGCCTACGTCGACGCGGTGACCGACGGGGGTTCCGGCCGCCTCAGCACCCAGCTCCGCTCGTTCTACCTGACCCCAGGGCTCCGCACCCGGCTGACCACATGGGAGAACCACCAGCACGCCGACGGGGTGCTGCGCGCCCAGGACGTGCCGAGCGCCTGGAAGGTGACGCCGGGCGACAGCGGCGCCGGGCACACCTGGTCGACGGTCCGGCTGACCTGGGGCTCCGTCCAGCACCCGACGTACACCTATCTGACGGTGCAGTCGGATCTGGCGACGAAGAAGATCTCCGACATCAAGCCGAGGAGCTGATATCGGGCCCAGGAACTGGCATCAGGCCGAGGAGCTGACGGGCTCCTCGGGTTCCGGGGAACCCACGAAGGTCCGCCAGAGCGCGGCGTACCGGCCGTCGAGGCGGAGCAGTTCGTCGTGGGTGCCGTCCTCGGTGACCCGGCCGTGGTCCATCACCACGACCCGGTCGGCACGCGCGGCCGTCGTCAGCCGGTGGGCGACCACCAGCGTCGTACGGCGGCCCGCCAGCCGGTCGGTGGCCCGGTTGACCAGGGCCTCCGTCCCCAGGTCGAGCGAGGCCGTCGCCTCGTCGAGGAGCAGCACGTCCGGATCGACCAGCTCCGCGCGGGCCAGCGCGATCAACTGGCGCTGTCCCGCGGAGAGGTTGCGGCCGCGCTCGGCGACCTCGTGGAGATAGCCGCCCTCCAGTGTGGCGATCATCTCGTGCGCGCCGACCGCGCGGGCGGAGGCCTCCACCTCGGCGTCGGTGGCGCCGGGACGGCCGTAGGCGATGGCGTCGCGGACGGTCCCCTGGAAGAGGTAGGCCTCCTGGGGGACGACACCGAGCCGGTGCCGGTAGGAGGTGATGTCGAGGTCGCGCAGGTCGGTGCCGTCGACCGTCACCCGCCCGCCCGTCGGGTCGTAGAACCGCGCGACCAGCTTCACGAGCGTCGACTTGCCCGCGCCGGTCTCGCCGACGAAGGCGACGGTCTGCCCGGCGGGGATGCGCAGCGACACCGCGCTGAGCGCCTCCTCGGCCTCGTCCGCGGGGCCGTACGCGAAGTCGACGTCCTCGAACGCGATCTCGCCCCGCAGTGACGGCACCTCCAGTGGCTCGGCGGCGGCCTTGGTCGAGGTCGGCTCCCGGAGCAGTTCCTGGATGCGGCCCAGCGAGACGGTGGCCTGCTGATAGCCGTCGAAGACCTGCGAGAGCTGCTGCACGGGCGCGAAGAACAGGTCGATGTAGAGGAGGTAGGCGACCAGCGCGCCGGTGGTGAGCGTGCCGGAGTCGATCCGGTGGGCGCCCACGATCAGCACGGCCGCCGCGGCCCCCGAGGCCAGCAGCTGCACGAACGGGAAGTAGACGGAGATCAGCCACTGCCCGCGGATCCGCGCCCTGCGGTAGCTGTCGCTGCCCTCCGCGAACCGCCGCGCGCTCGCGTCCTCGCGCCGGAACGCCTGGAGGATCCGCAGCCCGGACACCGACTCCTGGAGATCGGCGTTGACCAGCGACACCCGCTCGCGGGCCAGTTCGTACGCCTTGACGCTCGCCCGGCGGAAGAAGAACGTGCCGATGACCAGGGGCGGCAGCGTCACGAAGACGACCAGCGCCAGCTGTACGTCGATCACCAGCAGGGCGACCATGATGCCGAAGAAGGTGACGACGGAGACGAACGCGGTGACGAGCCCGGTCTGCAGGAACGTCGACAGGGCGTCGACGTCGGTCGTCATCCGGGTCATGATCCGGCCCGTGAGCTCCCGCTCGTAGTAGTCGAGCCCGAGGCGCTGGAGCTGCGCGAAGATCTTCAGGCGCAGCGCGTACAGGACCCGCTCGCCGGTACGTCCCGTCATCCGGGTCTCGCCGATCTGCGCGGCCCACTGGACGAGCACGGTGACCAGCGCGAGCGCGGCCGCCGCCCACACCGCGCCGAGCGCGAGCCGGGTGACGCCCTGGTCGATGCCGTGCCGGATCAGGATGGGCAGCAGCAGCGTCATCACCGCGTCGACGGCGACCAGCGCGAGGCTGATGAGCAGCGGGGCCCCGAAGCCGCGCAGCAGTCTGCGCAGTCCGTAGGAGTCCTCGGCCCCGACCGCGCGGGCCTCGTCGATGTCCGGGACATCGGTGGCCGGGGGCAGCGCCTCGACCTGGGCGAGGAGTCCGGGGGTGGCGGGCATCCCTTCGAGCGCGTTGTCCCTGGGCTCGCGGTCGCCGGTCCACAGGCGCGGTGTCACCCCGCGCTCGGCGTCGAACTCGGCGTCCAGCTCGTCGCGTACGGAGGTGTCCTCACGCGGCGCCGCCGGCAACGCGTGTCCCGGGGAGACGCCGCCCAGCTCGTCGGGGTCGGTGAGCAGCCGCCGGTAGAGCGCGGAGCGGGCCTGGAGCTCCTCGTGGGTGCCGATGTCGGCGAGCCGTCCGCCGTCGAGGACGGCGATGCGGTCGGCGAGGTTGAGGGTGGAGCGGCGGTGCGCGATCAGCAGGGTCGTACGGCCCTCCATGACGTGCCCCAGCGCCTCGTGGATCTCGTGCTCGACCCGGGCGTCCACGGCGGAGGTGGCGTCGTCGAGGACGAGCAGCCGCGGGTCGGTGAGGATGGCGCGGGCGAGCGCGACACGCTGGCGCTGGCCTCCGGAGAGGGTCAGGCCGTGCTCGCCGACCTTGGTGTCGTAGCCGCGGGGCAGCTCGGCGATGAAACGCTCCGCCTGGGCGGCGCGCGCCGCCGTCTCTATCTCGTCCTGGGTGGCGTCGGGACGGCCGTACGCGATGTTGGCGCGCACGGTGTCGGAGAAGAGGAAGGAGTCCTCGGGGACGAGCCCGATCGCGGCGCGCAGCGACTCGGTGGTCAGCTCGCGGACGTCGTGCCCGCCGATGAGGACGGCGCCGTGCGTCACGTCGTAGAAGCGGGGCATCAGCAGCGAGACCGTCGACTTGCCTGAGCCGGACGAGCCGACGACGGCGAGGGTCTCGCCGGGCCGGATCTCGAAGCTCAGCCCGTCCAGGACCGGCCGGCCCTCCACGTATCCGAACGACACGTCGTCGAACTCGACGGTGGCGGGCGCGTCGGCCGGCAGGGTCCTGGTGCCGTCCTTGATCGACGGCTCGGTGTCGATGAGTTCGAGGACGCGCTCGGCGCCGGCGCGGGCCTGCTGTCCGACGGTGAGGACGACGGCCAGCATCCGCACGGGTCCGACGAGCTGCGCGAGGTACGTGGAGAACGCCACGAAGGTGCCCAGGGTGATTTCGCTGCGCACGGCCAGCCAGCCGCCGAGCGCGAGCATCGCGACCTGGCCGAGGGCGGGCACGGCCTGGAGGGCCGGGGTGTACCTGGCGTTGAGCCGGATGGTCCGCAGCCGGCCCGCGAAGAGCCGCCGCCCGACCTCGCGCAGCTTGCCGGTCTCCTGGTCCTCCTGGCCGAAGCCCTTGACCACGCGGACGCCGCTGACGGCGCCGTCGACGACACCCGCCACGGCGGCGGCCTGCGCCTGCGCGTACCAGGTGGCGGGGTGCAGCCGGGAGCGGCTGCGCCTGGCGACGAACCAGAGGGCCGGGGCGACGGCCAGCGCGACCAGGGTGAGCGGCAGGGACAGCGCCGCCATGATCCCGAGGGAGATCAGGAAGAGCAGGACGTTCCCGATGGTCATCGGGAGCATGAAGAGCAGGCCCTGGATCAGCTGGAGGTCACTGGTCGCGCGGCCCACGACCTGCCCGGTGGACAGCTCGTCCTGGCGCCGCCCGTCCAGCCGGGTGATCGTCTCGTACATGTCCGTACGGAGATCGTGCTGGACGTCGAGGGCGAGCCGGCCGCCGTAGTAGCGGCGGACGTAGGCGAGGACGTAGACGACGACCGCCGCGCCGAGCAGCGCGCCCGCCCAGGGGGCCATGCCTCTGCTGTGGTCCCCGATGACGTCGTCGATGATCACCTTCGTGATCAGCGGGACCACCGCCATCAGGGCCATGCCGCCCAGCGAGGAGCCGAGCGCGAGCACCACGTCCTTCGGGTACCGCCACGCGTACCCGGCGAGCCGCCGCGCCCATCCCCGTTCCGTCGCCACTCCGGCACCTTCCGTAGATCTCACTCCGCCGGAGGCACCAACACCGGGCGAAGCGGATTTCATCCCTCCGCAACAATTCGTCCGCCGGCCGCCGCGACAGCAGTCCGCCCGCCGGGCGCGGTGGCCGGGCGGGCGGACGGGAGAGTACGGGCTTCGCGAGGCGGGAGGGCGGTCCCGGTCAGCTCGCCGGGACGGCCGGGAAGGCTTCCTTCGGCGTCGCCGTCGGCGTGTAGCGCTGGGCACTGACGGTGACCGGCACGAGGTCCTTGTGGATGGCCTTGGCGACGCCCTGAATGGTGGCCACGCCGTAGTCCATGGTGCTGCTGCCGACGGTGAGCACCGACATCATGTAGTCGTGGCCGCCGCCGTTGAACGTGCCGAGGCTGTGCACCCGCCAGGCGTTCGTGGAGCGCGAGAGCCAGCCGTTCTTGACGTGCACGGCGACCGTCGAGGGCGCCCCGGCCGGTGTCCCCCAGCGCTGCGAGGAGATGACCTGCCCCATCAGCTTCAGGATGTACGCGCGGGAGTTGTCGCTCAGCACCGTGTTCTTGGCGGTGACGAGCTTCAGCAGCTTCTGCTCGTCGGTGACGTTGATCTGCGTCAGACCCCAGTAGCCGCCGGTGCCCGGCGTGGTCTTCGTCATCCCCGCGGCGGTCAGGAAGCCCTTGATCTTCGTCAGACCGAGCTGGTTCCACAGCTTGGTGGTCGAGGCGTTGTCCGACTGGGTGATCATCTTGGTGGCGAGCGACGTCTCGGTGCTCGTCAGATAGCGGTTGTGCTTCTTCGCGTCCCAGAGCAGCGTGGCGAGGACGGTGACCTTCACCGTGCTGGCCGAGTCGAAGGCGGTGGTGGCGCGGAGTGCGCAGGTGGTGTTCGTGGTGCGGTCGTAGAGGCCGACCGCGACGGTGCCCTTGCGGTTCGCGAGCGCCGCGGTGATGTCCTTCTGCAGTTTGGCGGCCAGGCCGGCCTTGCCCGACGTACAGCTGACCGTCGGCGCCGTCGCGGCGGCGGCGGGGGTCGCGGCGACCGCGAGCGGCACGATGACCCCGGCGCCGAGGCTCACTGCGAGCACACGGGCACGCCGGGATATCCGGTGAATCATGGAGGCTTCCCATCCCCTTGAAGCGATACGAACGCACCCAAGGGCGCGCGCTCTCTGATGACTCGCAAGGGCGATCGATGGTTGTACGGGTGTTCCGCGGACGGGAGTTCGATCCCAAAGCCTCGGAGCACAGCCCCGGAACGCAGAAACCCGGGGCACGGGACGCAAAGGACCCCGGGCGAAAGCCCGCGGGCGCGAAGCGCGGAGACCCCGGGGCCCGGGACGCGGGACGCGGACGATCAAGGCAGACCCGGGATGCAGGAGCCCGGGGTACAGAGGCCCAGGGCGTAGGAGCCCGGGGCACGGAGACCCGGACCAGGGAACCCGGGGCACAGAAGCCCGGGTGCGGAGACCTGAGGGGCGGAAACCCGGGGCGCGGTGGCCCGAATGCACAGCTCGCCCCCAGGTGGAGCACAGTCCCCGCCCATCACCTCGCGTCAGGGTGCGGTGGTGACGTCTGCCACTGACCCATCGCCCGACGCCCCCACGACTCCCCCCGCCCCGCCGCCGGTTCCCGTGCCGGCCGGGCCCGCGGAGACGGCGCCGTCGGCCGCACCCCGCTGGTCGCTGCCCGCGCTGCTGGCGATCCTCGTACTGGCCGCGGCCCTGTACTCCTGGAACCTGTCGGCCTCCAGCCTCAACAGCTTCTACAGCGCCGCGGTGCTCAGCGGTACGCAGAGCTGGAAGGCCTGGTTCTTCGGCTCCCTCGACGCGGGCAACTTCATCACCGTCGACAAGCCGCCGTTCGCGCTCATGATCATGAGTCTGTCCTGCCGGGTCTTCGGCTTCGGCACCTGGCAGATGATGGCGCCCATGGTCGCCGCCGCGCTCGGCACGATCTGGATCCTGCACGCGAGTGTGAAGCGGTACTTCGGGCACGCGGCAGCCGCCATCGCCGCGCTCGTCCTCGCCCTGACCCCGATCACGGTCGCCATCAACCGCGACAACAACCCCGACACCACGCTCGTCCTGCTGATGGTCGCGGGCGCGGCGCTGGGCCTGCGGGCCACCCGCGACGGCAGACTGCTGCCGCTGCTCGGCTCGGCGGTGTTCTTCGGCCTCGCCTTCAACACCAAGATGCTCCAGGCGTACATCGCCCTGCCCGCCGTCTTCGCCGTGTACCTGTACGCCTCCCGGCTCGGCTGGGCGAAGAAGGTCCGCGACCTGCTGCTCGCCACCGTGGCGCTGGCCGTCGCGAGCTTCTGGTGGGCGGCCGCCGTCTCGCTCGTACCGGCCGGCGACCGCCCGTACATCGGGGGCTCCACGGACGGTTCCGCCTGGGACCTGATCATGGGCTACAACGGCCTGGGCCGGGTGCTGGGCGGCGAGGGCAACGGCGGAGGCGGCGGGGGTGGCGGAGGCGGCACCTTCGCCGGGACCGCGGGCCTCGGCCGGATGTTCAACGACATCCTCGGCGGCCAGATCTCCTGGCTGCTGCCGTTCGCGGGCATCGCGCTCGTGGGCGGCCTGGTGCTGTGCGGGCGCGCGCCGCGCACCGACCCGACGCGTGCCGCGCTGGTGCTGTGGGGCGGCTGGACCGTCCTGCACTATCTGACGTTCGGCATGGCCGAGGGCACGATGCACCCGTACTACACGACCGCGCTCGCCCCCGGCATCGCGGCCCTGACCGGCGCGGGCGGCGTCCTGCTGCTGCGCGCCTTCCGCGGCCCGGACGCCCGTTGGGTGTGGGTGCTGCCCGCCGGGCTCGCGGTCACCGCGATCTGGGCGGTCGTCCTGCTGCGCCGGGCCGCCGACTGGAACGGCTGGCTGTGGCCGGCCGTCGCGGTGGTCATGGCACTGGCCGTCACGGGCCTGTTCGTCTTCCGCTCCGGCAACCGCGCCCGGCTCGGCTCCACCAACCGTGCCCGGCTCCTCACCGCGTCCGTGGCCGCGGCGGTCGTCGCGGCCCTCGCCGGACCGGCGGCGTACGCCGTCGCCGAGCCGTTGGCCGCCGGCGGCGGCCGGGGTGGCGGCGGAATGGGCGGCACCAACCCGACCGCGGGCCCGTCCACCGGCAGCGGCGGCTTCGGCGGCGGTCCCGGCGGCGGCCGGGGCGGGTTCGGCGGCACCCGGCAGGGCGGTCCGAACGCCGAGGCGGGCGGGCAGGCCGGGGGCTTCCCCGGCGGCCAGGCACCCGGCGGGAACGGCGAACCGCCCCAGGGCGGCTTCCCCCAAGGCGGCCAGGACACCGGCCAACAGGGCGCCGGGAAAGGGGAGTTCCCCGGCGGCGGCCAGGCCGAGGGCGGGAACGGTGCCGCCCCGGGCGGCACCGGAGACCAGCCCGGCGGCGCGGGCGGCCTCGGCGGGGGCGGCGGCATGGGCGGTGGCGGCATGGGCGGCACCACCAGCAGCGCCCTGGCCTCCTACCTGGAGAAGCATCAGGACGGCGCCAAGTGGCTGCTGGCCGTGTCCAATTCGCAGGGTGCGGCCCAGCTGATCGTGAGCACCGGCAAGCCCGTCATCTCCATGTTCGGCTTCACCGGTTCCGACAAGGCCATGACCCTCGCCAAGCTCAAGGAGCTCGTGCGCAAGGGCGAGTTGCACTACATCCAGCTCGGCGGCGGCATGGGCGGCGGGATGGGCGGCAACAACACGCTCAACTCGCAGATCACCGCGTGGGTGGAGAAGAACGGCACGGCGGTGAAGGAGAGCGCGTACGACAAGTCCGCGTCGTCCGGCTCCACTTCGGAGTCGGGCTCCACTGCCGGGTCCGGCTCCAGCTCAGGGACCGGCTCCGGCTCCAACTCCGGCTCGGGCTCGGGCTCCGGGTCCAACTCCGGTTCCGGTTCCGGCACACAGAGCAGCGGCCAGTCGACCTCCACGCTCTACCGGCTCGACCCCTCCGACCTCGGCTGACCCCACTCCCGGCACCCGGCGGCCCCTGACCACACCCGGTCGGGGGCCGCTCGACGCTCGACGATCCCGGCCGGAGGCTCCGGTATGTCATGTCTCGCACTCGGTGGCCGAGTTGTTGAATCCCGACACGGAACCGACACCTCTCTTTAACCCAAGGAACCTCATGTCCATGTCATTCTCCCGGTTATCCACTCCATTCAACCCGCGTAGAACGGACACCCCACGATGCCCGCCACGCACATGAGCCGCTGGAAAACCCTGGCGCTGAGCACCTCCGTGGTCCTCGTAGGCCTCACCCTGCCGACGATGACCGCGACCCCCGCGAGCGCCACCACGACCGCGTACGACAGCACGTACTACAAGAACGCGATCGGCAAGTCCGGCACGACCCTGAAGGCCTCGCTGCACACCATCATCAGCAGCCAGACCAAGATCTCGTACTCCGCGGTCTGGAACGCGCTGATGGTCACCGACCAGGACCCGAACAACAGCAGCAACGTGATCCTGCTGTACAGCGGTGTCTCGCGCGCCAAGTCCCTCAACGGCGGCGACGTCGGCGACTGGAACCGTGAGCACACCTGGGCCAAGTCGCACGGCGACTTCGGCGAGGTGACCGGTCCCGGCACCGACCTGCACCATCTGCGCCCGGCGGACGTCCAGGTCAACAGCATCCGGGGCAACCTGGACTTCGACAACGGCGGCAGCGCGGTCACCAACGGGGGCGGCAGCAAGGTCGACTCCGACTCCTTCGAGCCGCGCGACGCCGACAAGGGCGACGTGGCCCGCATGATCCTCTACATGGCGGTCCGCTACGAGGGCGACGACGGCTTCGCGAACCTGGAGCCCGACGAGAAGGTCAACAACGGCAGCGCCCCGTACATCGGCAAGCTGTCCGTGCTCAAGGAGTGGAACGACGAGGACCCGCCGAGCGCCTTCGAGGAGAAGCGCAACCAGGTCATCTACGACACCTACCAGCACAACCGCAACCCGTTCGTCGACCACCCGGAGTGGGTCGACGCGATCTGGTAGAGCGGCCGTCCGGGCCGGGTGGCGGGGGGGGGGGGGGGGGGGGGGGGGGGGGGGGGGGTGCATGGGGGGGGGAAAAAAAAAAGAAGGAAGCCGCGAACCACAAC